>JAYTGR010000103.1:0-7229 GCA_043733205.1 Chthonomonadaceae bacterium | reverse complement strand
GGGGATCGGGCGGGGTGCCGCCCTGAGCGGGCACGAAGGCTTTCATATCTTCTTTGTACTGGGCCTGAATGGCGGTGATCTTCGCTTTCTGATCCGCCGTCAGTTTCAGATAGGAGTCCAGGGTGGCGATGGGAATGGTGGCCAGTGCCGCGCCGCGACCGCCGCCCTGGCCGCGACCCTGGCGTCCGCCCGGCTGTCCCGGCGCGCCCGCTCCGGCCTGACCACCGGCCTGTGCGAATGCGGTCAGGGAGACTGCGGAGAGCAGGAAGAGAGCAGCACACGTCAGCCCGATTTTTCCGAATTTCATCTGAGTATAACCTCCTTCAGGTGGTTAGCAAATAGGAAACTTGATGAAGGCGCACCTCCGAGTGCGTCGCGTTCATGTCCGGAAAGATGGACGAAGCTATACTGCAAACGTTACGAAAAATTATCTATCGTACGCGGGAGCCTGCCGGAACCACCGCATCGGGATGGACCAGAACGGCGCGGCCCTCGACATCGGCGGCCAGGAGCATGCCCTGCGACTCGATGCCGCGCATCTTGCGCGGCAGCAGGTTGGCGACCACCACGACCTGTTTTCCGACCAGATCTTCCGGCTTATAGTACTCCGCGATGCCGGAGAGGATCGTGCGGGTCTCGTCCTCACCGGTCTGCACGGCGAGCCGCAGCAGTTTGGTGGCGTTCGGGACCGGTTCGGCGGCGAGTATTTCGCCGATCAGGAGCTGCACCTTCATAAAATCGTCGATTCCGATCGGGGCGACGATGTCCTGAGCCGCCTCGACAGGGGCGACCGGCGTGCCGGGTTTCGGCGCGGATTCGGGGGCTGTTTCGCTCACGGGTGGTGATTTCTCCTTTGAGGGTTCCAATGTGTTCGCCGGGTTTACGGGATTCGCGCTGCCCAGTGCGAAGAGAGTCGCGTCGTCTGCGGTCAGCTCCTGAATACGCGGGAAAACCGGCTGAGGGGCGCTGACCTGCGTTCCTGCAGGCAGTCCGCCCCACGCCAGATCCTCCCAGCGAGCGGCGGCGACCGGCTCTCTCAAACCGATCTGCGCCCGCAGCGCATCGGCGGCGACCGGCAGGAACGGACTGACGAGGATCGACACGATCCGCACGACTTCCAGGCAGGCATAGAGCACACTGTGCAGCGCCTCCTGTGCCTGCGCATCGCCTCCGTTCGCCGCTTTCGCGAGCGACCAGGGCGCTTTCTCATCGATATACTTGTTCATGCGCGCCACGATCCGCCACGTCGATTCGAGCGCGGCGTTCAGACGGAAGTCGCGGAAGGCGCGCGCCGTCTCCTCCTGGACTTCCAGGGCGAGGGCCACGATCTCAGGATCGTGCGCCGTAACTGGCGGCACTACGCCGCCGCAGTAGCGCACCAGCATATTGAGCGTGCGGTTGAGCAGATTGCCAAGGTCGTTGGCGAGGTCCGTATTGTAGCGGCGCAGGCAGTTCTCAACCGTAAACTCGGTGTCGAGACCGAAGTTCATTTCCCGGCAGAGCAGATAGCGCACCGCATCGGCGGCGAGGTCGAAAGAGGTGCCGGAACGCTCGGCGAGAAACTGTGCGAAACGCGTCGGATGCGGCAGGCTCGCGCCTGTCTTGCCGCCTTTCGCGCCCTGCACCGTCCACCAGCCGTGCGCATAGACCTGCTTCGGCAGCGGCAGGTCAAGCGCCATCAGCATCGCGGGCCAGAGCGTGGCATGGAACCGGACGAAGATCTCTTTGCCCATGAAGTGCAGGTCGGCGGGCCACTTCTCCTGCCAATTCGGATCGTCGGGCCAGCCGGCGGAGGCGAGGTAGTTGATCAGGGCGTCGAACCAGACATAGATGTAGTTCGCCGGATCGCCGGGCACCTGAATGCCCCAGCCGCGATAGGGCCGGGTGATGCTCATGTCCCGCAGCCCCTCATTGATGAAGCCGACGACCTCGTTGCGACGGAACTCCGGCAGCAGAAAACCCGGATTCGCGTCGATATGGGCCAGCAGACGCTCCCCAAAAGCGGAGAGCCGGAAGAACCAGTTCTGCTCCTGGGTCCGCACGACGGGCTTGCCGGTCTCGATGGCGAAGCCGTCCTTCACCTCGCTGTCGCGATAGAACGTCTCGTCGCTGACCGAGTACCAGCCCTCATAGGTATCGAGGTAGATATAGCCGCGATCCCGCAGGCGGGAGAAAAACTCCTGGACTACGCGGACATGGCGCGGCTCGGTCGTGCGGATGAAGTCGTCGTAGTGGATATGCAGCTGCTTCCAGCACACCTCGAACGCTTCCGCCAGGCCGTCCACGAACTGCTGCGTCGGCACGCCCGCCTTCGCCGCCGCCTCCTGCACCTTGGTGGCGTTCTCATCGGTCCCGGTCAGGAACCAGGTTTTGCGCCCATGCAGATGCTGATACCGTGCCAGCACATCGCAGGCGATGGTGGTCAGCGCGGAGCCGACATGAGGCAGGCCGTTGACATAGTAGATCGGCGACGTAATAAAGTAGGTTTTCGATTCGGCTTCGGACATAATGTGTGCGTTCAGGCGTTGCGGACGCGTGCCTCGGCCTCTTCCAGGGTGGTGGGATCGGCCTCTTCCTCGGCGATGAGTTCCGCCTCGGTCGGCGCGGAGGCGCTCAGCAGCGCGCGCGCCGCCTCGACGTTGGACGGCGCAACATAGAGGTGGTGCATCCAGACACTGTCGACATTGGCGTCGATCGCGCCGAAATAGGGATTGGCGGTGTCGCCCGGCTGATAGGTCGGGATCCCGGCGGCCGCCAGGGTCGCCCGGATTATCTCCGCCTCTTCGCCCGTGGCGGCCTCATAGACAAGGACAGGATCGGCGTGCGGATCGGCTGCAGCGGTCATATCGGCAGCCGCAGTCACATCAGGGTTCACGTCAGAAAGTTCATTCATGGATAGCAGACTCCTCGGTTCAATTTCGGCAGCCGCCGGCGCCCATACAGCAGCCGCCACCGGACGGCATACCGCAGGAGGCGGGTGCAGGCGTGTCGCTCGTGCGGGCGGTGATGGAGAGCAGACGTACGACGCGCTCCGAGCCGCAGGCGCTGCAGGCCACCTCCGGCAGTTTGTGGGCAGGGCGAAGAGTTTTGAAATCCTCATGGCACGCTTTGCATTTAAACTCATAGATCGGCATCTGTGTTCTCCTCACCCTCGGACAGGAGTGCGCGGGCGCGTTCGGCGGCGATGTCCTGGGCTCCGGCGCGGGTGTCGGCGTCCGGCCGCACGGCCTCGTCCTCATCGTCCTTCAACTGGCTGACGCTGCAGCCCCGGCAGTCCGTACATTTGGTCGTCTTTTCGATCCGCAGTTCGGCGGCAGGAAACTCTACCTCCGCCTTGCTCTCCAGAAGCTGGATCAGCGCGGTCTCTTTCAGCAGATTGAGATCGATGACCTTGGCCTGGCCCGAAGGCGACATGACGATCTCGCCGATCTGCGGCAGACGCCTCTTGGCGTCCACATAAGTCTCGTGTTCGTAGCGCAGACAGCACATCAGTTTGCCGCAGACGCCGGAAAACTTGGCGGGATTCAGAAACAGGCTCTGATCCTTTGCCATCTTCATGGAGATGGGCGCGAACTCGGTGAGGAAAGAGGCGCAGCAGAGCGTCAGCCCGCACGGCCCGACGCCGCCGATCATCTTCGCCTGATCGCGCGCCCCCACCTGATGCAGCTGGACCTTGCAGCGCAGCTGCGCCGCCACATCGCGCACCAGATCACGGAAGTCCACGCGGCTCTCCGAGGAGAAGTAGACGGTCACCTGTGTGCCATCGAAACAATATTCGGCCTGCAGAAGCTTCATCGGCAGCTGATGGTGCGCGACCCGCTCCTGGCAGACGGCCAGGGCCTGTTTTGCCCGGTCGCGGTTCTGCCGCTCCTGCTTGTGATCGACCTCCGTAGAGGTGCGCAGCACATGTTTCAGAGGAGCCTGCATCTCCTCGGCGGGAACCTCGTGCGGCCCGATCTTGACGGTTCCGATCTCCAGCCCGCGTGTGGTCTCCACGACCACGCGCTGCCCTTCGGAGAGCGTCAGATCACCGGGATCGAACCAGTAGGATTTGGCGACGCGCTTGAACGCGACTCCGACACAGAGGGGCATACTCCACTCCCAATCTTGGCTGCGGTACCTTAATCGACAAAAAGCCCTGCTCGTTCCTTCCGGCATGCGACGGAACCAAAGCAGGCATTGGCTATTGTATCACAATCCGCCTCTCGAATCAAGCCGAGGGGCGGACGAATGGAGAGGAATAGGACGGGCGGAAAGTGCAGTATGCAGTATAATGGGAAGAGACTGCGCACCGAGGGGGCAAGGAGACGGCATGTTCGGGTTGATGATGCGGCTGCGGCTGCTGAGCGGACGAAACATAGCGCGGGAGATGTGGCGGCGCAATCCGCTGCTCGCCGTTGCGGTCAGCCTGCTGGGGACGGCGCTGTTCGGAGCGGTCTTCGTCGGCTTTCTGCTTTTCTTCGGCATCGCCGAGCGGATGAGCATCCTGAGCGAGACCGCCTATCAGGTCTTCTATTTTCTGTTTCTGTTTCTGCTGGCGGGTGCGGTGCCGTTCGTCTCTGCCACGCTGCTCCAGTCCTCCGACTACGCGCTGCTCTACTCCTCTCCGCTGGCTCCGCGCGCCATTGTGGCGGCCAAACTGCTGGATGCCACCGTCGTCAACTCCCTGCAGTTCGCGATTTTGGGGGTTCCGGCGATCTTCGCCTGCGCGGGCGCGCTTGGACTGCCCTGGTGGGCCTGGATCGTGGTGCCTCTTCTGGTCATGCTCTTCGTCCTCCTGCCTGCCCTGCTGACGGCGCTGGCCCTGCTGCTGGCCCTGGGACTGATGGGGATGCGGCGGCTGCGCGGCGCTATCACCCTGGTCAATGCCGTTACGGGTGCGATCGTCTGCCTGACCATCGTGACGGAGATCGGGCATCAGGGGCTGGGCCGGCACGGGTTCGGACAGATTCTCAGTGGGCAGGCGTCCGGCCTCATGGAGCCGTCGGTCGTCGCGCACCTCACGCCCTCGGCCTGGTTCGCGGCGCTGCTGCTGGCGCTGAGCGGGAGGGATGCCGCAGGGGCGCTGCGGGCAGGAGTGGAGATCGTGCTGACGGTCGGAGGGCTCTTCGGGCTGTGTATCGCGCTGGGCAGCCGTCTGCTCTCGGCAGCGAACGTCGCGGAGGAGAACGAGGGCAGTGTCTATCAGGAGAAGGAGACGGATGGCGGGCTGTGGCGGCGTCTGTTCTCGGCTCCGGTCGTGGCGCTGATGCGCAAAGATTTCAAGTATCTGCGGCGTGACAGCGTGCTGCCGGCGCAGCTGGGAATGCCGATGATCCTGTTCTGTATTCCCTTTGTGCTGGCGACCCAGAACCGGGAGTTTCGCAGCATCGACGAACTCTATCCGATCACGGTGATGATGACAGGCGTCATCATTTTTATGCAGACCAGTATCCTCTCTCTCTCCTCGATTGGGATCGAGAGTCGGGCGTTCTGGATGCTGCGGGTCTCGCCCAACTCGGGCACGGCCATGCTGACCGCCAAGTTCTGGATGAGCACGCTGTTCTGCACCTGCGTCGGGGTCTCCCTCACCCTGGTGACGGGCCTGCTGCTGCGGATGCCCGTCCTGATCGTGCTGATGCAGCTGGCGCTGGTCGTGCTGTGTACGGCGGGGCTGTGCGGGCTGGGGGTAGGGCTCTCTGCCGCGCTGCCCCGTTTCGTCTATGAGAACCCGGCGCATCGGGTGAGCGCATGGGCGCTGATCCTCGGCTTCTTCACCACCACCGGCTATCTGCTGCTGACCGGGACGCTTTTCGGGGGCGCCTATCTGCTCGTCACTCAGGCAGAGCTTTGCCCGCCTGTTCTCGTATTCGCCATTGCCGGGCTGCTGTTTCTGATACTGACCGCTGTGGCCATCTTTGTGCCGCTGGGCATCGGCGCGCGGCGGCTGGAAAGGTTTGCATGGGAGCACTGACCCCGGAGCCGCCGCCCGAACCGGCACCGGCTGCCGCAGCGGCACGTCCGAACTGGCCTCTGCGGGCAGGGGGGATTCTGCTGCTCGCACTCGTCGCCGGGATCGGCCTGCCCCCACTGCTGGAGTGGCGGCAGACCGGCGAACGCCGCGCGCTCAGCCTGTCGAACATCCGGCGTATCGGCACGGGCGCGCTGCTCTATGCCCAGGACTGGGACGGGCGGCTCATGCCCATAGCCGAGCGCCTGCCCGGAGGCGGCTGGCAGACGTGGCCCGATACCCTGCGCCCCTATGTCGGCGGCGCCTCCACCTTCGAGAACCCCTCCAACCCCACCGCCGCCGCGACGCGCCATCCGACTGCCGGCTATCCCGTTCGCGCCTCCTACGCGCTGAACCGGCGTTTCTGGAACACCTTTTCGTCCGGACCTTTCCCTCTGGACAATCTGGAACTCTCCGAACAGACCGCGATGTTCGTGGAGGCAGGACCCTTCTGGAGCCGCCCCACGCGCAAAATGCGCGGCGACTCGGCTGCCTTCGCGCTGCTCGACTATGGCGACACGATGGATCGCTGGAAAAGCCTCGTTCCCTATCCTTCCACTCAGGAGGGCCGGATCGCGGTTCTGGCGGCGGACGGACATGGCATCGTCGTCTCCGTCGAACACTACGACAACACAACACGCCACGATCCTCTTTATGGCCGCATTGGCGGCAGCCTCTACAACTGGAACGGCGGCCACCCCAACGGCGCAACGGATCGCCCCCCACGGGAATAGAGTAAATTCAGAACCGAAATCTATTTTGCAATCTGCCCTTGACAGAACGGCGAACGTGCCGCATACTACGTAGGCTTCTGATTGATATGCCGGTGCCGCGAACTGCAAAAACGGTTTTGAACCAGTTTCAAAATCGCCCTTGACAGGGAAGCGGAGTTGGAGTACAATACGGAGGCTTCGAGAAGAGGAAACGCTGAAAGGCGCGAAATCGGAACGAAGGCGAAACGTGAACGCTCTCACTGCAGAACGTTCGCAGCCGTTGATCCTTGAGAGTCATGTGAATATGGATTTGTTTGTGCCTGCGTTCCAACAGGCGCTTTCCTGCAAGGGAAGGTGTCTATTACGAACCAAAAGTAACCTTGTGCCAGGGGTTCAAAATGTTTGATATTCCTATCTCTTTCGGGAGATGGGTTCACATCAGTTTTCTGATGGAGAGTTTGATCCTGGCTCAGGACGAACGCTTGCGGCGTGCCTAAGAAATGCAAGTCGAGCGGGGGAGCAATCCC
>JAYTGR010000102.1:0-2582 GCA_043733205.1 Chthonomonadaceae bacterium | reverse complement strand
CAGTGTGAGAATGGTTTGATAATCGCGGGAGAGCCGTGTGAGAGTTACGGGAGGGGTGGAGGAGAGGCATGGAGATTACGGAGCCGGACGAAGAGGCCGCAGGACTTTCCCGTGGGCATCTGGCGCGGTTTACGGCGAGTTTGACGCCGGAGCAAAAGAAGCTGTGGACGCCGATTCAGCGGTTATGGAAAGCGGCTGCCCGGCGTGCAGCGGCGCAGCCGGCGCGTTCGAATCGGGATCTGCTGTACGATTCGATGAACCGGGCGCAGGGCAGGATCACGGCGGAGAAGATCGAACAGCTGATCGATAATGCGGTGGCGAAGGGGGATGTGCAGGCGCTGCGGGTGATGGCGCAGATGGCCGGGATGGACCTGACGGACCGTCCCAGGCAGGTGGTGGGGGAGGGGGCGAAGGTGATTATCATCCGGCCGCATCCGATGCTGCTGACTGCGGAGGAAGAGGCGAGCGTGCAGGCGCAGATCGCGCCGTAGACGGCTCGCCTCCCCTCGGGAAAACTACGCTTTTTTGCGGCGGCGCAGGAGCAGACTGCCGCTGATCAGGGCTGCTGCCGCCAGCGCGACCGTGCCGGGCTCCGGAGTGGCGGAAGCGGTCGAGCTGGACGAAAGCAGTGTCCCTGCGAACTGCCGGCCGAAGCCGAAGTGGAGTTCGTTACCGCCGGTATCGTTCAGCGAGGCGGCGATAAGGTTGCCTTCGATCACGTTTTGCTGCGTGACCGCCGCTTTGGGGGCCAGGAGCGAGCCTTCGAAGATACGATTGTTGATGGTGAAGTTACTGGCCGTGTTGTTGTTCCACAGGATTCTATCGAAGCTGCCGCCCTGAACTGTCAATCCGAACCCGCCTACATCGCCGCCGGTGATGTTGATGAGGACCGTGTCCTGGGCCGCAAAATTGGCGATGCTCAGAGTACGGTTGGCGGCCAGCTGAGATGCTGGGATCGAGAAGACTTTGAAGTTACCGTACTTTACTGCGCTGTTCAGGTTGATGTCCAGGTTGTTCTGATCGCTGGTGTTGATCGTCTGGTCGATGAGAGATGCCAGATAGTTGGACTGATTGATGTAGACGGTTGGACTGAAAAAGTTGGTGACGCCGCCGACGTTCGAGACGCCGGTATGCTTTACGCCGTTCTGCTGGAACAGAAGCGGATTGCCGCTCGTGGAGCCGACGTAGGCGTCATCGGTGATCTGCGTACTGCCGACAGAGTTGATGCCGCCCTGAACGTAGAGCCCAATATTGCTGGTATTTCCAACCGTCGCGGCGGAGTAGCCCGCAGTGCTGGCTTTGAAGTTTACGTTGAACGAGCCGACAGTATAAGCGCCGCCGACTGCGAGCGGGCCTTCGATTTCACCACCGTTGATGGTGCTTGCATTGCCGAAGATGAAGGCGTTGAAGGGCTGTGCATTGCCCAGGTTGGTTTGTGCCGAGGCACCGGAGGCGACAAGCGCGAGCGCGGCGGCGGGAAGTAACTTTCGCATTTAGGGGGAGAGATCCTTTCCGTAGGCGGCCGGGCCGACGAGATCGGTCGGGGGCTGGCATTCACCTTACGGGGTCATGGGAACGCAGAGAGTGCGCAGCGTTCGCCGGTTGTGTCGGCTGAGGTTTCGGGCGGTGCGGCAGGCTAAACGACTTGCGAACTCTCAGTGACATCATGGTACCGGGAAGGGGGGGAAGTGAGCATTGGGGCAAATACGTATATATGCCGTAAAGGATCACTATTTAATGTTGTATTATCCGCAGCGCGGCGTGTTCGATTGCCGCAGTACGTTTTAAAACCGAATCGGAGGCATTATGGCGGCGATTCTGGCCTGTTATGAGTGGCAGCAGCGCGTTTTCGAGGCGTGCGAAGATCCGGAGATCGAGCAGATCGCCGTGGTCGGCAGCCGGGGCCCCGGCAAGTCGTGGACGGCGCGGCACGTGAATGTGGTGCGGGCGCTGCAGATGCCGGGCACGAATCATATTCTGTTTCGGCGCACCTCGGACGATATCGTGAAGCAGTATGCGCCGGCTTTGAAAGAGCTGCTGAACGATTTTCATGGGGTGGGGCGCATCCCGCATATCTACAGCCAGACGTACAAGACGTTTACGATCGCCTGTCCGAATGGAGGCGAGAGCAGGATCTTTCTGGCTTTTGCGGAGTATGCGAAGCATGCGGAGAAACATATGTCGATGGAGTACGCAACGGCGACCTTCGATGAGGTGACGCATTTCGAGGAGATCATTCCGCAGCTGATCGGGGGCTCGGTGCGGGGCACGGGCAACTTGAAGAAGCTCTATTTCGGCAATCCGGGCGGGTTAGGACACGCGTGGTGTAAACGTCGGTTCGTTCGCAGGGAGACTCGCGATGCAAAAACGCTCGTGCTGCAGCCGGCGCTCAAGGACAATCTGGAACTGGCACGTACGGATCCGGGCTATGCCGCGCGATTGACGGCGGGTCTGCCGGAGTGGAAGCAGCGGCAGTGGCTGGCGGGCGACTGGGAAGCGAGCGAGGGGCAGTATTTTTCGGTGCCGGACGGCGCGATCCGTGAGGTGAAGCCGCCGGTCTGGGCGCAGTGGTATGCCGGCGT
>JAYTGR010000101.1:0-7238 GCA_043733205.1 Chthonomonadaceae bacterium | reverse complement strand
TTGGCGCTGATGATCGTCTCTTTACGCTGCGCTGCGTCGAGCGACTTGACCAGGGCACGGCCGAGGTCTTCCTCAGCGGCCAGGACACGGGTGCCTTTTTGTGGACCAGAGCGTACCTCACCCGGATTGCAGCCCAGAAACTGCGGGCTGCTGGCGATGATCTTCCCCTTCAACGACGTCCAGTGCAGCGAGACATGATGTCCCTCGTAACGCCATGCCCAGGTTCCTTTGGGGTCCGGATCGCCGAAGATCGTAAAGTAGTAGAGGTCGGGATCCCGCGTCGGCCCGCTGCCTTTTTCGATATCGAGCAGCACATATTCGAGCTGCCGGATCGTTTCGATTTTCCGAAAACCCGACTTGCTCAGTCCGTGCAGAACCAGCGCTTGTGCCAGTTTCTGCTGCTCGGGCTTCATGCCTTTGTAGTGCAGACCCTGCCGCGCCATCGGCACATAGTGCCACATAAATCGCTCTTCGGAGTTGAAGGGCAGCTGCGCTTTGGGCTTCTGTTCGGCATCCAGGACGGCCAGGAAATCGGCGGCCAACTGCGCCATTGTGGGCTTCTTTTGCCTGCCATCTGCCTTGGCGGCAAGGGCAGCGGCAGCGGCCACCGTACTCCCTAGAACTGCATCGCGTCGTGTCAACATGGTTTACTCCTGCACCCGAAGGCGTCTGTCGGCAGTGGAAATCTGCTCCATCGTTCGGCAAAGCGGGCAGATTTTCCTCCTGCCCCGCGAGCGCTCACAGAGAGAAAACGGAATGACCCTGAGCGGTGTTTGTGTCAGAAGGATTTTGCGCCTCGTACAGTGAACACTGCGCCTATAATCTTGCATCGAAAAAGGACAAGCAGTTTTTATGAGAATCTCAGTTGCGCAGGGTCTGCGTTTCACTATGGCGCTCCTTACGGTTGTTCTGGCCTGCGGCGCTGCCGCGCAAGAGGGGGGGCGGCTCACGGTCGGGGTAGATCGCCCAGGAATCAGGATCAGCCCGATGTTTTACGGTCTTATGACCGAAGAGATCAATCACTCTTATGACGGAGGTCTCTACGCCGAACTGATCCAGAATAGGGCGTTCAAAGACAGTCCGGCTCAGCCCACGCACTGGGCTGTCGTGCAGGAAGGTGCGATGACGGGGACTGCTTCCCTCGACAAGTCACAGCCTGTTAGTGCTGCCCTGCCCACGGCTCTGAGACTGGATGTGACCGGCATGAGCGGCAGAGCAGGGATCGCCAACGACGGCTACTGGGGGATTCCGGTCAGGCCGAACACCCGGTATCGCGCCTCCTTCTATGCCAGAGCGGCCTCCGGTTTCCATCAGCCCCTCACCCTCGACATAGAGAGCAGTGACGGCAAAACCGTTTTTGCTCATGCGTCTGTCTCCGGTCTGACCTCGGAATGGAAGCAGTATTCGGTCGTCCTGAAGACTGGTGGCAGCACGATCCCCTCGACAGCCAATCGTTTTGTGCTTTCGACGAATGGACCTGGCACCGTCTGGTTTAATCTCGTCTCGCTGTTCCCGCCGACCTTTCACAATCGTGTGAACGGGACACGTATCGATCTGATGGAACTGATGGGCGCGATGCAGCCTGCCTTTCTGCGTCTGCCCGGCGGCAACTACCTGGAAGGCAATACCATTGCCGAGCGCTTCGATTGGAAGAAGACGCTGGGCAGTATTGCGCAGCGGCCCGGACATCCCTGCCCCTGGGGCTACCCTTCTACGGATGGCATGGGACTGCTGGAGTATCTGGAGTGGTGTGAAGACCTGAAGATGGAGCCTCTCCTGGCAGTCTTCGCCGGGTACGCCCTGCAGGGCGAACATATCGCGGCAGGTCCACAGCTGACCCCCTTCGTGCAGGATGCTCTGGATGAGATCGAGTATCTGACGGGAGACGCGGCGACGCCCTGGGGGGCACAGCGCGCAAAGGACGGCCATCCAGCGCCTTTCCCGCTCCACTATGTCGAGATCGGCAACGAAGACTGGTTCGACCGCTCCGGCAGCTACGACGGCCGTTTTGGGCAGTTCTTCGACGCCATCAAGGCGAAATACCCGGCGCTGCAGCTGATCGCCACTGCTGCCGTCAAGAGTCGTCTTCCGGACATGATCGACGACCACTACTACCGCTCTGCTCGCGACATGGAGCGGGATGTCCATCATTACGACCACACCGATCGTCACGGTCCCAAGATCTTCGTGGGCGAGTGGGCCTCGACGGAAGGCAGTCCGACTCCAACCCTTCAGGCCGCGCTTGGCGACGCTGCGTGGCTGACCGGGCTCGAACGCAACTCGGACGTCGTGCCGATCCAATGCTATGCGCCGCTCCTGGTCAATGTCAATCCGGGGGCGCGGCAGTGGGGCACCAATCTGATCGGCTACGACGCGCTGAACAGTTTCGGTTCACCCTCCTACTATGTCCAGAAGATGTTCGGATCCAATCGGGGCGATGTTGTCCTGCCCGTCACGATCGTGCCGCAGGTCAGTGCGCCTGTCGCTGCCTTTGTGCCGAAGGGTGGGGTGGGGGTTGGAAGCTGGATCACCCAGGCCGAGTACAAAGACATGCAGGTGACCCAGGGCGCCCAGACCCTCTATCAGATCGACTTCTCTGCGGGGGCAGCCGACTGGAAGCGGAGCGGGGGGGACTGGACTGCTCAGAACGGTGTGCTGCGTCAGACAAGCAATGCTGAGAACTGCCGCGCCATCGCCGGCGATCCGCAATGGACCGACTACACCTATAAGGTGAAGGCCCGCAAACTCAGCGGCAGCGAAGGATTCCTGATCCTGTTCCATGTGCAGAACAGCGACAACTACATCTGGTGGAATATCGGCGGCTGGGGCAATACCCGCACGCTGCTGGAGCGCGCGACCGATGGCGTGAAGTCGGAGGTCGGCAGAGTCGTAGATATGGCCATCGAGACAGGCCGCTGGTACGACATCCGTATCGAAGTGCAGGGCCGGCGTATCCGCTGTTTCCTCGACGACAAACTGATCACCGAAGCCATCGACGCACCCTCCGCCGCCGCCGATCCTCTCTACGCCACTGCCAGCCGGGAGGAGAAGACCGGGGACGTGATCCTGAAAGTAGTCAATGTCTCAGGAAGCGCACAGACGCTGCAGGTCGACCTGCAGGGCCTGCAGAAGTTAGCGGGCGGGACAGCGCTCGTTCTGACAGGCCACCCCACCGATGTCAACACGGTCGCAATGCCCGAAAAGGTCGCTCCGAAAACCGTTCGTCTGACGGCGACACAGCCTGCCTTCGCACACACCTTTCCGCCCTACTCGGCCACCGTCCTGCGTTTGAAATCGCGCTGAGAGAAGGAGGGGATCCCGAAACCGCGTGTGGCTTTCAGGAGGAGAGTCTGGCCATCGCCCATGAGATCGGCGATGTACGCAGTATCGGAACCTCATGGGTCAATCTCGGGAATATACGGCACTCTGGACGAATAGGCGCAAGCGCGGGAGATGCACGCAGAGAGCCTGCGTCTGCGGCGGCAGCTCGGCGACAAACAGGGAATGGCGACCGTGCTGTCCAATCTTGGCTTCTGTGCGCTGCTGATGCACGACCATATAATACTGATGAGGAGAAGATTTAACATGGGAATGCAGCAGACGGAGCGACCGATCTGGACACCGGAACTGTCGATGCAGATACGTGGGATCGGGCAGGTGCGTGTATCGCCGGACGGCAGCCGTGTGGCCTATACGGTTACGGAGCCGGTGATGGAGACCGAGAAGAGCGAAACACTCGTTCAGATATGGCTGGCGAGAGCCGACGGCTCTGAGAGTTATCAGGCGACCTTCACCGCGAAAAGCTCGACCGATCCTCAGTGGTCGCCTGACGGCAGGTGGCTGGCGTTCACCTCCCGGCGGGGTGAGAAGAACCAACTCTATCGCATGCGGGCGGGCGGCGGAGAGGCGGAGCCATTGACTGAGGTCAAGGCCGACATCGGCGCCTACCTCTGGTCGCCGGACGGCAGCCGAATCGGCTTTCTGATGAGCGATCCGAAAACGGAGGACGAAGAGCAGCGCGACAAGAGCAAAGACGACGCCTTTTGGGTAAACGAAGACCTCAAGTACGTGCGGCTCTACGTCGTCCCAGTCGAAAAAGATGCGGACGGTAAGCGTGAGCCGAAGTCATTGACCGCCTTCGATCGCAGTGTCGGCGGTTTCGACTGGTCGCCGGATGGGCGCACACTGGCCGTCTCCCATACCCGCACCGCAAAGGCAGACGACTGGACGACGGGCGACCTCGCGACAGTAGATGCCGCGACCGGGGAGATCAAACCCCTGTGCGAATCGACGGCCTCGGCCTCACAGCCCCACTACTCTCCGGATGGCGGCACGATCGCCTTCACCCTCAGCGACGATCCGCCGCACTGGCCGGGATGCGGCTTCCTGCATCTGATACCCGCTGCGGGCGGCACCCCCCGCGCGCTGCCCGCCACGCCCAACGCGAACCCGTCCGTGATCGGCTGGTCGGTGGCTGGCGGACATCTCTACTTTAGCGAGGCGGTTGGTACGCAGGCGCACGGCTATGCGATAGACATACAGTCCGGCGCAATCACGTCTCTGACATCGGGAGACGGCGTGATTGCGGAACTGCACCTGAACCCTTCCCGCCGGATGCTGGGCTTCCTGTTGCAGAGTTCGGAGCAGCCGGTGCAGGCATGTGTCTCGGCGGTCGAAGCGTTCGCCCCGGTCACCCTCGGTACCGGCGTAAAGCCTGGCATGGCGTTTCCGCCCCTGGGCCGCACGGAGGCAGTTCGCTGGCAGAGCACGGAGGGGCTGGAGATCGAGGGCCTGCTGACCTATCCGACAGACTATACCGAAGGCCAGCGCGTGCCTCTGCTCCTCGTGATTCACGGCGGTCCGGCCGGTTACTACTCCCAGACGTTTATCGGCAATCCGAATATCTATCCCGTCGCGTCCCTGGCGGCACAGGGTTATGCCGTGCTGCGCTGCAATCCGCGTGGCTCTACCGGCTATGGCAAGGATTTCCGCTATGCGAACCAGCGGGACTGGGGCGGCGGCGACTACCGAGACTTGATGGCGGGTGTAGACCATGTGATCGCGCTCGGCGTCGCCGACCCGGAGCGGATGGGCGTGATGGGCTGGAGTTACGGCGGCTTCATGACCTCCTGGATCATCACCCAAACGCAGCGGTTCAAGGCCGCCTCGGTCGGAGCAGGCGTCACCAACATCATGAGCTTCAACGGTACCGCCGACATCCCGAGCTTCATTCCCGACTACTTCGGCGCGGAGTCCTGGGAAGACCTCGAACTCTATCGCGACCACTGCGCGATGTTCCAGGTCAAGGGCGTCGTGACGCCCACGCTCATCCAGCACGGCGACGCGGATGTGCGAGTCCCCATCTCGCAGGGCTACGAACTCTACAACGCCCTGCGCCGCCAGAACGTCGAAACCCGCATGATCGTCCTCCCCCGCCAGCCCCACGGCCCCACCGAACCCCGCATGCTCCTCAAAGTCATGCAGTCCAACCTCGAATGGTTCGCCAAATACCTCAAATCCTAACATCATGACCCTCTCCGTTCTGAAAACGGAGAGGGTCAATTCATGAAATGTGTCAGAAGAAAACTTTGTTTAGATTAGGCGAGCAGCCCGCGTGTATCTGAACGCAGACGTTCGATCCGATCCCATAGTTTCGCTTCGGCATCGTGCGCACTGATGTCCGGTGCAGAAGCTTCCTGAAACGCAATATCACATTCACGATGGGGTTCAATCAAAGGCAAGATGGATGCATATCCAAATTCTTGGATGAGCATCAGAAGGATTTGGTCCAGAGAGAGTACGCGCCCCTGCATACGGACACAGATGCCGCCGCACCCTGGGGCTGGGGCGAGTTTGCGGAGTGCTTTTCTATCGGCTGTTACTACTGTAAAATCTGTGCTGTCTCGCGTTGCACCAAAAATTGCTTGTTCACCGGTGTCGATACCCGCTGCCAGCATATAAACCTGCTCTTCGGGGTCGATCTCGCTATAGATGCTACGAACGTTTCTGATAAACTCGATTGCTCGCGTTCGTGCGTGGTCAGAATACTGTTCGTGGATATCCTGGTCATGCTGATAGACACGAAGGGCTTCCTCCTTGAAGACATAAATCTCCTTGCGCGTGACGCCCAAAACAGTGAGTGTTTGCGGAAGGAGGTCACAAGTGGCGAGTTTGAGAATAATGTCTGTGTCGGCGAAGCAAATCAACTGACGGTCATTTTTGCAATGCGGCGCAGGAAGTGGCGGCTGTCTCGTCCGATCTCTTCCCAGTCTAGGCGCTCGCACATAAGAGCGTGAATAGCCGCGACGGGATCGGTATTCGGCTCGATGACACTGAGCGCCCCATTACCGACTGCATAGTGACCGCGTCCGTTGTGTGCTTCCAGACGTTTTGAATCGGCGTAATTCATCGCCACAAAACCAGGATCCACCCCGTCACGCTGACTCGCAGTTTGGGCCATGAGGATCAACTCTTTTGCCGTCAAGTTTTTCGGGGCAGAGTAGCGCTTCTCTGACTGGCCCGTCAGGAGTTCGACCGCAAACGTGTTCGCTTCCGCCTCAATGTCCTCGCTGTCCGTCTGGTCTACTTTCTCGTCGATGAGAACGCCGTGCGCCTGCACATGCCTTTTCGCGATGTGTCCGAGTTCATGCGCGAGGATAAAGAGAAGCCAGGCTGGATACTTGTGCTGTTTTGTAATGACGATGGCGGGGCGTCCCTTGAAGATCCCTGTCAGTGCATCCGGCCTGTGCGCTCCCTTGGGGAAGTTGGAGACGTGCATAACAGGAATACCGCAGTCCCAGCAGTAGTCCAGCAGATTCTCAAAACCGACAAAGTTATTTCCTTTGTTCCGAATCACTTCCCGAATGGTTGCGCCCGACCCTGGTATCTCCGCAGGCGGTGTCTGCAAAGCCTCACAAACAATCTGCGCGGCACGAACCGCAAGGCACTTCGCAGTCGTCAGTTCTGCGTCGGAAAGGCTCTGATTACGCTTAAAGCGTGTGACGCCGCAGTCCTGCCATTCGAGCGGAACAGCCTCGTTTTGCAGAGTTCGCAGGCTGATGTTCAGGTTCCGAGCCAGCAGACCAAGTGCCTGAGAGTAGACGGCAGGATTGACCGTATCAGAATCATGCCAACCGACAGGCAGCGCAACTTCACGCGCATAGGATCGCGGAATTCCGAAGGCTTCCAGTCGCTTATAAAGCTGCTTCATACGTTCTGACGTTGTCATAAAGTTCTCC
>JAYTGR010000100.1:0-18077 GCA_043733205.1 Chthonomonadaceae bacterium | reverse complement strand
GCGGGACACAGGCTGCTGTTGCAGGACTGTCGTCCAGTTTTACAGCCGCAAGCCCCGGCGTACTTTCCGGCGGTTACCTGTACAAGACGGTCGGTGGGCTGAACGGTGTCGTGCTGCCTGTCGGCAACTACGTCGTCGCCTGGACGTCTATTACCAATAACGACCAGAATGCGAACGGCAGCATCACGCCGCCGATCTTCAATGAGGGTAACAACCTCATCACGATCAACAAGACCTCGTTTCTGTACAATGAACCGGTCAATCCGGTCTATTTCGGCCAGGATAAATACCCGATCAACTCCTTTGGCGGGCAGCTGTACGGCCCAACCTTCAAGTACACGGCAAACACGCCCGAACCAGGTGCCGTTTCCCTCTTCGCCGGTCTGGTCGTGATGGGTGGCTCCGCAATGCTCCGCCGACGCCGTCTGCGCAGGAAAAACGCCTAACGCATCTCGGGAGTTCTGCTTTCTCAGAAAACGACATTCTGCAGGTTGTACAAACCAATAAGGAGGGCCTTCTGTCTGCGGCAGAAGGCCCTCCTTGATTGGCTTATATACCTGTTTCAGCTAGTGTGAGAAAGATATTACAGTTCGAAAGCTGCCAGGCGCGCGTGCAAGCCCCTTGGCCCGTCGCAGAAAATGTGTCACGGGAAGTGCCACAGGCGCAGCGTGGTATCCCGACTGCCGCTCGCCAGTGTGTGACCGTCCGCAGAGAATGCAAGGGCATCGATAATGTCTCTGTGGCCGCGCAGTGTTCTCAGCCGTCGGCCGGAAGAGAGATCCCATACGGCGATTTCGTCGATCTGTTCCTCAGAGCCTTCGCCGCTGCGGCGCGCGATGGCTGCCGTCAGGAGATTGCCGTGCGGCCGGAAGGCCAGCGCGGTCGCCGCGTAGCCGGCACCGTCCAGTTCGCGGAAAAGCCGGCCCGTCGAAGCATCCCAGAGACGCACCATGCCGTCCTTTCCACCGGTAGCGACCGTCCGGCTGTCGGGCGAGAAAGCGACCGCCAGCACCCCATCACTGTGAGCGGGATGGGTCCAGAGTGGCCGCAGTGTCTGCAGATCCCAGACCGTCACGGTTCCCGGCTGGATGGAGCGGCGCGGCGCAATGCTGCCTGCCGCGAGGCAGCGGCTGTCGGGAGAACAGGCCAGCGCGTCAGCAGGGCCTGGGAGAGTGTTTTCCTGGAGCAGTCTGCCGGTGCCTGCATCCCATATCCGTATTTTGCCGTCATCGCTGCCGCTGGCAATGAGACGGCCATCCGGTGTGCAGAGAACGCTCGTGACGTGGCCCCGCTGACCCAGCAGTTCGTGCCGGCTGCCGCGCGTCAGCGCATCCATCAGGAAAACCGCCCCGTTCTCAAAGGGAGAATCGACGGCCGCTGCGAGAGTTTTGCCTGTCGGCGTATAGGCGACCGCGACGAAATTGCCTTTATCTTCGGCGAGCGTCTGGTCGGCGCGGCCTGTGCGCACGTTCCAGAGCGTGATCTGCCCGCCGATCAGTCTCTGATCTTCCGCGCGGTCGGCAGCAGCGGCCAGAGTGATGCCATCGGGTGAGAACGAGAGCGCGCGCACTCCGCCGCCGTTGGCCGAAAGAACACGCACCCCGCCGGCGCCATACTCCTCGCGAATCAGCGAGGGAACCACGCTCAGTCCCATCGCTCCCCCGATGCAGGCCGCAGTCGTCGCCATCCAGAGGCCGGTCCCCGCATAACGCGCCGCCTGCAGCCGCGTCAGCGCTCCCATCACGATTGCGCCGAGACCGGCGATCAGATTCAGCGCCGGCAGATTCTGAGTCGGAGTCAGCAGGGCCAGAAGTGCGCATCCCAGCGCTGCCCAGGCCCATGGACTGCGCGGCAGCCGGACCGTGGCCGCAGGCAGAGGCGCGGGGCGGACAGGCCGGACTGCGGAGACAGCTGCCGCAGGGGAGGAGGCAGGCTGGGCCGATGCGGGGCCAGCCCCGAGGAATGCGGAGGCCGCAGGAACGGCAGCACGGCGGACCGGTGGCAGGAGTACGGCTTCTGCATTCCGGGGAAAAGGATCGCGCCCGCCCAGCAGGTGCGTACGCTCGCACCAGGGACACGCCGTCAGGTGAGCGCCGAAGCGATGGCGTGGATTGACGCCGCACATGCTCAGGGCCTCCTCGGCTTCCAGCAGCGCCCGCTGCCATGTCCTTGCGTCGGGACGCGCTGCAGGATGGGCCTGACCATCCTCGAAGCAGCGTGTAAACAGCTGGCGCACACCGGGATGCAGAATATCCAGGGGAGGCGCGGTGAGAGCTGGGCGATAGGGGGCCGAGCGGGAGCCATGGGGATAGTGCCCTGCGCGAATGCGGTCTGCATAGGGCGGAGGATCGTCGCCGCCCTGGTAGATCCCCGCAAACGGATGCGTGCCCTCCATGAGCAGCTGAAACAGCAGGACTGCCAGCCCAAACCGGTCGTGTTCGGGCAGGCGGTCCGTCGTCGCGAAGGAGAGATTCTGCAGCTCCGGAGGCGTATACTCCGGCTTTCCCACCGGACAGCGAAATGTGACCCCCGACTGGGCATCCACAACCTGAAACGAGTCGGTATCGACCAGGGTGATAAGCGCAGAATCGGAGACCAGGATATTCGACTCGTTGACATCGCCGATCACATAGCCGCGGCTGTGCAGAGCGTGGACCGCAGCCGCGAGGTTGCGCGCGACCCGATGCAGCGCCAGATAGTCGAACCCAGGATAGAATCTCCGCCGGGAACCGGGGTTGTAGCAGCGGAACAGAGGCTGTGCTCCGCAGACGCGCGGCATGAGGTAGCCCGCAAAACGGGCGTCGGCGGTATGGAGCAGATCGAGGGGCCAGGCAATGGAGAGCTTACCCTGCACCGCCAGCGGGTCGTCCGGCGGATTCGTCAGCATCGCACGCAGTTTGTGAGCGCGCGCCTGATCGGCCTGATGGTAGATTTTTGCGACGTACTGCTCGCCGGTCAGAACGGCATAGATGCGGGCTTCTCCGCCTGCACCGACCGCAGTCTCCGGATTAAGAATAAGCAGATCGCCATTGGACTGTCGCAGCAGACGCATGGTTTAGAAGGACCCCGGCCTTTGCCAGCGCCGAATCAGACCGCACCCCAGCCAGGCGGGGGGAGCGCCACTTGATCGTCGGGCTTCGACTGCGAAACCCGCTGCATGCTGGCGGAAAGCCAGACGAACATCTCGACGAAGTTCAGACCCTCCAGTTTGATGGGCGTGCGGACGACGATGTCGGTGAGCCGGGTCATATCGGCATCCTTCACCCCCACGGCGAAAAAAGCGACGCGGCGGGCAGTCTCGTCTTCACGCAGACGCTGCGCGGCCTGTTCAATCGCCCCATCGGCCTCGCCCTGCGGAGCGCCGTCGGTAATGAGGAAGACCCAGGGACGGTAGTAGGCGACCCCATTGGCCCGATACTGCGCCTTGCGCGCCTGGATCAGATCGAGGGATTTATGGATCCCTGCGCCCATGTGGGTCAGGCCCTGCGCGGTGAGGAGCGGGGGATCGAACTGGTCCGCCGTGACGAAGTCCTGCACGACCGTGACCTCGCTGTTGAAGGTGACGATCGCGACCTCCACCCGCTTCGCAGCGAGAGCATCTTTGAGCAGATCGTCGCGATAGGTCTGCAGACCTGCGTTGAGGGCATCCAGGGCGGCGCCCTTCATGGAACCGGAGGTGTCCAGCAGCAGAACGCAGGGACACCGCGGTTCCGGGTTTTCGGCGAACTCGACGGCTTCTTCGAGGAGAGACGAACCAGCCACGGCAGATTTCCTTTCGAGGACCAAGAGAGGATTTGAGTAGTTCTACGCACCAGAGGCCCGGAAAATCTCCATGGCCCCGAATGCGCTGTTTCCCGCCCTGCAAAGGCTGTTCGTCACCCGGTCGGAGCGGCTCACGGCCGTGCGGTCACTGCTCGCGGCGTTTCTGAACGCCGACGACGAACTGCATCATCTCTTTCTCGAAACCGAAGTCCTGCGGATCATCGTCCGGTGGGCGCAGATAACCCTCCTCCGCGATCAGGTTCTGCAGCCGCTCGCGCAGCAGAGCTGCCATGGGCAGCTCTGCCCAGTGCGCGTGACGGCGCAGCCACTCGTATTCCTCGATGGAAAGTTTGATAGTCACACTCTTATTACGGGCCAAGGTTTCCTGCTCCGGGGTGTCTGCGCTGCCTGTACTGTTCCACACGCCGGCCGAATCTCCTGCTTCATTGCGCTGCATCGCACAAAAAGCGCACAGCGCGCGGTCACGACGGCCTCGGCACGGTTGGAAATGTCGGAAAAAATAGGATATACTGAAACACTGTGTACGGATAGGGGAGGCTGTTTAACTGTGATGAATCAACGCTGGTCGCTCTTGAAACATGGCCTGATCGGCCGCGCCGCTCTGTGCGGTCTCGGAGCAGGTTTCGTGCTGTTTGCGGGCGGCAGTGTGGCCCAGACGCCGATTCCTTCGCCTGCGCAGAGGCCGATTACGTCGCCGACGCAGACGCCGCAGGAGATGCCGCAAACTGCTCCGGATATGCCTAAGATGCCCGCCAAACCTCTGAAAACGCCTCCCGGTAATCCACTCGTTCTGGGCGATGCCACCAACAGCGCGCCGCTGCCGACTCAGGACGTTCCCAAAAGAGATTTTCACGACTATAGAACCGCTCCGGACGCAGGGCCGACGAATGTAGGCAAATCGAAAAACCTGCCGCTGTTCGGCTACGAATTTTTCCGTCAGGTGCGGGAGATCGTCGATGCGCACCGCGAATATGTCCGGCGTGTGCAGCGGGAGCGGGTCGACAGCACCCTGATGCGGCAAACGAACGGCAGCAATAACCAGGGTGGGAACTCCAACAATGCCCCGAATAACAGCTCCGGGCGTCGGTCGAACAATAACTCGGGCGACGGTTCCGGCCGCGGGTCGAACAATACGAACAGCACAAACGATAACTCCAATGACAATAATCCCAGCGATGGTTCCGGGCGCGGGACGAACAACAGCAGCAATTCGAACAGCGGCTCCGGCTCTGCGGGAAACCAATCCGGCAGTCGGAACAGCTCCGGCGATCCGCTGAATATCAACCGGAACTACACCGATACGACGGGAACCCGCAACGGCCGCGGATCCGGCACGGACAGCTCCGACGGTCTCCTCGGCCCCGACACCCGTATGGAGGTTTCGGACCCCCTGACGCAGTTTATCAGCAATTCGGCAAGCTCCGTTCCTGTAAATTATCAGATCGGGCCGGGGGACACGGTGGTTTTCTCCTACTGGTCCCCGACCATCGAGCGGAGCACACTCGTGCGCACCGTCGATCCGCAGGGTCAGATCACCATCGAAGGGATAGCGCCCATCGTCCTGCTGGGCAAGACGGTCGCCTCGGCGGAGAACACTCTCAAAGAGCAGCTTGGGCGATTCTACAAAAACGTGCAGGTCTCACTGACAATGAACCGGCTGCGCACGATCCAGGTCACGGTAAGCGGAGAGGCCTACCAGCCCGGCACCTACTCGGTGCCCTCGGTCGCCTCCGCCTACAACCTGCTCTTCTTCGCCGGCGGCCCGACAGAGAACGGCTCCCTCCGCGATATAGAAGTCCTGCGCGGCGGCAAAAAAGTCGGCTCGCTGGATATGTATAAGTTCGAGTTAGGCTCCGCGCAGACGACGGATTTCCCCTTGCAGGCAGGCGACATGATCATCATTCCGCCGCGTCAATCTCGGATCGCCGTCGTCGGAGAGGTGAAGAGCCCTGCGATTTTCGAGCTGACGAGCAGCGAGACGCTGGCGGACGCCCTGCGGTACGCCGGGGGGGTGAAAGCTTCCGGCGTGAATCAGAGTGTGCGCATCAACACGCTCGATCCGGGCAACGCTCGAATCATTCAGGACGTGAACATTACGGATGCGGCGGCGATGAAGTCGCAGAAGCTGTACGACGGCGATGAGGTCGAAGTCTTTTCTGTACGCGCGCTGCTGGTCAACCAGGTCAGCATCGAGGGCGCGGTCGATCAGCCGAACCAGTATCCGCTGACCCCGAACATGCGTGTCTCCGAATTGGTGAACCGCTCCCGAGGGCTGCTCAACGAAGCCTATCTTCAGCATGCGGAGCTGCGGCGGTGGAATCCCGACACGACGACAACTCTGATCGTAGTGGATCTGGACAAGGCGCTGGCTCATGACCCGCAAAACGATCTGGTGCTGCAGAAATACGATCGCCTGAAAGTCTATACTCGGGACGAGGTCTCCTATCTGGGCCGGCGCATGGTCACGGTAAAAGGGGCGGTACAGAAAGAAGGGATCTATCCGGTCAGCCGCAATATGCACGTCAGCGATCTGCTGCGCGCGGCCGGCGGTCCGACCCCCGACGCCAATCTGGAGAAAGCGTTTTTGATTCATCAGCCCGACGACGCTGCGCCGATCAGCGTGCCTGTCAATATCGGAGCTGTTCTGCGCGGGGCTGCCGGCGTCGACCCGGAACTCCTGGATAACGATCAGCTGATCGTCTACAATATCCGGCAGACCCAGTTCACCCCGGACCATATCGTGCAGGTCGTGGGCGAGGTCGTGACGCCGGGACCCTATCCGCGCGCGCAGAACATGAAACTGAGCGCACTAATCGGAATGGCCGGCGGTTTCCTGCCGGGTGCGGGGCAGAAGATTTCGGTAGCGCACGCACGGCATCTGGCGGACGATCCCGCCGTGAAGAGCGTAATGGTGATCGATATGGATGCGGGGCGCCGCATTCCCCCGCAGGAAGATTTCGCGCTGCAGGACGGCGATGTCGTCAGCGTGACCGGGGTCGGCGGATTTATTTCGGCGGTGCAGAAAGTGTATATCCGAGGCGCGGTCAACACCCCTGGATATATTTTTATCACCAGCAAAAGCATGCATGTGTCCGAAGCGCTGCGTCAGGCGGGCGGCCTGCGGAAGGAAGCCTTCCCGCAGGGGGCGCAGTTCTTCCGCAATCCGGATCTGCTGGGTTCGAGCGGTCAAAAGGAGCTGATGACCAGTATTGCGATGCTCAACGATCTGTTGAATGACAGCGAGTATCAGCGGGAGCGCGCCAAGTCGCGCCTGGACATCATCAAAGCGACCGGACAGGCTCAGTCGGGAAGCATCGTGGTGCCGAGCGCTTCCGCTGCGGCGCTGCCCAATGCGGCTGCGGGCTCGGCCGGTACACAGCTCGGCAATCAGGAGCTGGTATCGAAAGCGCGCAGCAACGTGAACGACACGGCGCATCCCGATGGCAATATCGCGGTCAATCTGCCCCGCGCGCTCCGGAATCCGGGGACGACCGACGACATCATTCTGCTGGACGGCGATACCATCACTATTCCTGAAACGCCGACCACCGTGCTGGTTCTCGGCGCAGTCTTCCATGAGCGTGGTGTCCAGTATCGAACGGGCGAAACGCTGCGGCAGTATATCGATGAGGCTGGCGGTTACGCGCCGGACGCCGCCAAAGACCGCATCGAGGTCATTCGGCTCGGCGGCGGACTGTCGCCCGCCAAAAAGGCCGGACCGATCCAGCCGGGAGATGTGATCGTCGTGCCGACCAAGGTGCTTGCGATCAGCATCGCCAGCCATGCCGATGTCATCGGCAGCTTCTTCCGTTCCCTGACGAGTTCGGTTCTGGTATATAAATTCGCGACCAGTATCTTCGGACTTTAGATGCGGCCGCAGACGCTCCTCTCCTTTTTCCAGCTTCGGACGAAGGAGAGGGGCATCTTTTTTTAATTGGGCGAATACGCTGCCGGTCGAGAGTCGTATGCAGTAGAAGGAATCCCGTCTGACTCTGTTGTAGAAGGGACTAATCTTCCATTTGCAGACCGGCAGGCTTCTAAACGTCCTGCCTGGCAGTGCTTCAGAAACGACGAGGCCGTCTGTCCTGAATCAGGAAGTCGAAACCTCTTTCTCGTGCGCCCGGCCTGTGGGTCGGGTGAGGAATGAAACAAATAGGGGAAAAGAACGCTCATGACAAATCCAATCGATCCCACTCCCGAGTCCACCGAATCTGCTGCGCAGTACCGTGTGAGCGCTCAGGAACTCTCGCATGTCGTCGGTATCGTTCAGGCACGGAAAGAGGCGGAAGCCCGCCAGCGCGCCAACACGGTCGCGCTCGGCGACGCCGTCGAACAGCTTGGTCTGGAGATGACACCGGACGAACTGCTGGCGGAGATTCATGCCGATCGCGCCCGCCGCTCCGGAAGCGCCCGCCCAAAACGACAGCAGAATGTCCGGCACCGCACCTTCGCGACCTTCGCTGTCTGTGCGGGGCTGGCGGGCATGATGGTGAGCAGTATTCATATGCACCGCCTGAACCGGCAGATGTGGGAAAGCCGCAACAGCCCCCTGTTCCTGCCGCAGGATTTTGTCGTGGAGACCATGCCTGCTTCTCCTGCTCCCGCCCAGGTGACGATAGAGACGCAGTCGGCTTCGGAGATGCCTGGTGTAGAAATTCCCTCTTCGGCTGACGCGCAGTTCCGCGCCTTCAGCCAGTTCGATGAGAACGATATGGCGGCCTGTGACCTCGATTCTGTGCGGGATCTCGCGAACGGCAAATCGGAAGCCGACGTCGTGGTTCGGGGGGATGGCCCCCAGGAAGACAGACTCTGGGGGCTGGTAAAGCAGAGCGGTGCAGTGAACGTCTATGCCTTCGGCACGGCGACGGAACTCACGAAGGCGATCAACGGTCACGCGGCGCACGTCTACGCTTCCCCGCATCCAGGTATGCAGGAACTGCTTCTGCCGCTGCGCCTGTTTAAGAACGCCGAACTCGTGGACACTCCCGGCCAGTCCGGCGCGAACCTGAATCCACACAGCCCGTTCGCAGACGACAAACCCACGAATTGGGCCTACCAGGCTGTCACAGAGACGCACATCAAGCCTGATGCGGACGTGAATGAGGTTTCTCCCGGCACAAAAGTGCGTATGCGAGTGGGTTATTACGCGGATTATGAGGACGGGGTTGTTGATGGGCCAATGGAAGTCCGTCACCGCTAACGTGGAGGTTCCGTAACCCTCGACAGGTGAGTTCAAACAAGTCAGAATGATTCACCGGGCCTTCTTCGGGAGGCCCGGCGCTATTTATGGGGAGGCATAGAACGTGCGGGCTTTGGTCAACTATGAGCGTGCGCCTTTCAAAGTAGAACTGCGCGAGAAGCCGGTCCCCGAGATCGGCGACGACGATGTGCTGCTGGAGGTACGGGGGGTGGGGGTGTGCGGCAGCGATCTGCACCAGTGGCATGCCACGCACTCCTGGGGTGTCAACTATCCGGTGACGCTCGGCCACGAGTTTGCCGGCGTCATCGTGCAGGCGGGGCGGCGGGTGGCGGGATTCGCCGTAGGCGATCGCGTAGTCAGCGAGACGGCTGCCGCTATCTGCGGCCAGTGCGTCTACTGTCGCAGCGGCAGCTACAATCTCTGTCCGCACCGTCTCGGCTTCGGATATGGAATGGACGGGGCGATGGCCGAGTTCGTGCGCGTTCCGGCGCGCTGCCTCCATCACGTTCCCGCGCACGTCTCTTTCGAGGACGCCGCCATGACAGAGCCCGGCTGTGTGGCCTGCAATGCGGTTATGGAACTGTCGCGCATCACACCGGGCGATACCGTCGTGGTGCTTGGCCCCGGCACCATCGGTCTGATGGTTCTGCAGATGTGCCGCCTGTGCGGGCCGGGAACACTGGTGCTGGTGGGCACCTCGCGTGACAAGAACCGACTGCAGGTGGGTCGGCAGCTTGGAGCCGACATCACCGTAGAGGCCGATACGGAAAATGCGACGGAGCGCGTGCTGGCGCTGGGCGACGGCTTCGGAGCGCATCTGGTCGTGGACTGTGTCGGCATCTCCGCCGCGCTGAAGACCGCCCTGGAGATGGTGCGTCCGGCCGGGCAAATCACGAAAGTCGGGTGGGGCAAAGAGCCGTTCGGATTCTCCCTCGACCCGCTGGTGCAGAAGGCCGCCACACTGCAGGGATCGTTCTCGCATACCTACAAGACCTGGGAGCGCGTCATAGGTCTGATGGCAAATGGGCAGCTGGACCTGGCCCCGATGCGCCGCATCTTCCCACTCGACGACTGGCAAAACGCGTTCCGGACCATGGACTCTCTGGAGATCGCCAAAAGCGTCCTGACACCGTGAAGCCAAGGGCAGAAAGAAGTGCCGTTTTTGTGGTATCATAGTCGAGTCAAAACTGCATAGTTCTTAACAGGCGTCCGGAGTGGATACGCAGCGCAGTCGGTGTGCGCTCCCCTGCCTTTGTTTCTTCAGAAGGAGTTTCTTCATCATGAGTATCTACCCTTCCCCCGATAAACTCGATAGTATGCCGAGCAAATACGCGCTGGTGATTCTGGCTGCGAAACGCGCCCGTCAGGTCAAAGACGGCGCGAAGCGGCTGACGGACAGCCGCTCCGCCAATCCCCTCACGGTCGCCCTGGAAGAGATCGCCGCAGGCGCGATTATTTCACGCGTCGTCGAAGATGCGACCGTCAAGGCGTACGAGTCCGCCCTCAAGCCGACTGAGCCGAGCATGGAAGACATCATCGCAGCGGGTCCGATGATCTCGCTGGACAGCGAGCAGGACTTCGCTGCGCAGCAGCTGGCCGCTTTCCGCTCCGCAGAACCGGATTCCGAAGAGGACGACCTCCTTGGCGGCACCGACAACGAGCGTGAAGTGCGCCCGGTGGACGGTTTCTCTCTCGATTCGTCGGGCCTGCTCAACGCGCTGGACGACGATGAGGACGACATGATCCAGGGGATGGACGAAGACGAAGAGTAAGCTCTAGAGCTGAGGCCATTCCATTCTCGCGAGCATCCGCATTTTCCGTCCGAAGGACGGTCCGCCGAAGGCGCGTAGCGAGGGGTGAAAACCCCTTGATTCCGAGATCGGTCTTTGACAGGAACAAGGTGCAATGCCCAAAATCGTCGGCATCGATCTGGGAACGACCAATTCGGTAGTGGCTGTAATGGAGGGGCAGGAGCCGACCGTCATCTCTCTGGCGGAGGGAAGCCGGCTCTGCCCCTCTGTCGTCGGCTTCTCGAAAAACGGGGAGCGTCTCGTCGGGCAGCCCGCCCGCCGTCAGGCGCTTGCCGCGCCGGAGCGCACCGTCAGCAGCATCAAGCGCAAAATGGGCACCGACTACGTCGTTCAGATGGACGGCAGAACCTTTCTGCCCCAGGATATCTCCGCGATCATCCTGTGCAAGCTGCGGGCCGATGCGGAAGCCTATCTGGGCGAGAAGGTCGAGAAGGCCGTCATTACGGTGCCCGCCTACTTCACCGATGCGCAGCGGCAGGCGACCAAAGATGCCGGAGCGATCGCGGGCCTGGAAGTCGTCCGAATCATCAATGAACCGACAGCTGCGGCATTGGCGTACGGCGTAGAGCGCACGGCAGCACAAACCCTTCTGATCTGGGATCTGGGCGGCGGAACCTTCGATGTCACTATTCTGGACGTCGGCGAGGGCGTGTTCGAGGTGCGGGCGACCTGCGGCGATCCGCTGCTCGGCGGCGACGACTGGGACGCGCATCTAATGGAATGGATGGCAGTCCGGTTCGAGGAGCTGCACGGGGTCGATCTGCGCCGGGACCGACTGGCGATGCAGCGGCTGAAGGAGAGTGCGGAAAAGGCCAAGGTCGAACTGAGCAATCTGCTGGTGACCAATGTCAATCTGCCCTTCCTCTCCATCGGCCCGGATGGTCCGCTCCACCTCGATCTTGATCTCTCCCGCGCTCAGATGGAGCATCTCTGTGCCGACCTGCTGGAGCGAATGATTGCGCCGACGCAGCAGGCGCTGACCGATGCGCGCCTGCTGCCGCAGGATTCCGACCGCATCCTGCTGGTGGGAGGTGCAACGCGCATGCCGGCGGTGCAGGAACTTGTACGGCGTATGTTTGGTAAAGAACCCTACCGTGGACTGAATCCCGATGAGGCCGTGGCGGTCGGGGCGGCGCTGCAGGGGGCCGTGCTGAACCGGGAGATCGAGGGGCTTCTGCTTCTGGATGTCACCCCGCTGTCACTCGGGATCGAGACGCGCGGCGGTACGATCTCTCGGGTCATCGAGCGGAATACGCCCATTCCCACTCAGGGCAAACAGGTCTTTACGACTTCGCGGGACGCTCAGACGACCGTGACGATCCGCGTCTATCAGGGCGAACGGCAGAACGCCGAAGACAATCATTTTCTTGCCGATTTTCAGCTGACAAACATCTCTTCCGATCGGAGCGGTATCGCGCAGATCGAGGTGACGTTCGATATCGATGCCAACGGCATCGTGCATGTCTCCGCCGTCGAGCAGCGCACCGGACGGCGGCAGCAGATACAGATCGGGCGGGCCACCGGCCTGACCCCCGACGAGATCGCCCGACAGCGGCGGCTTATTACCGAGACGATTTCTTCCTAATACACGCTGATTCAGAGGTGAGGAGCAGGATGGCGGCAGAACAACGCGACTACTATGAAGTGCTGGGGCTGGAGCGAAGCGCATCCCCCGACGAAATTAAGAAAGCCTATAAAAAGCTGGCGAGCCTCTATCATCCCGATGTCAACAAAAACACCGGGTCCGACGAGAAGTTTCGGGAGGTGCAGACCGCTTTCGACGTCCTGAACGACGATCAGAAACGCGCGCGCTATAACCAGTACGGCACCGCAGAGGAGATGCCCGGCGGCTTCTACACGGGGCAGGATCCGCTCTCCGATATTATCGATGGACTTTTCGGTCAGCCCTCGCGGCGGCGGTCCGGCGCTCCCGTGCCCGTGCGCGGCGACGACCTGCGCCACGATGTGACCCTGACCCTGGAAGAAGCGGTCCTGGGAGCGGAGAAGGCCGTGCGGTTTCAGCGCTGGGAGTCGTGCAGCGACTGCGAAGGCAGCGGCGCGAAAGCGGGAACGAAAGCGGAGACCTGTCCGCAGTGCCAGGGAGCCGGCCAGACCTACACGCAGCGCAACATGTTTATCGGCACCTTTACCCAGGCGCAGACCTGCTCGCGCTGCCGGGGCACCGGCCGTATGATCCCCAATCCCTGCCCCACCTGCAGCGGTGTCGGGCGTGTGCGCCGGATGCGCGAACGCAGCATCAAGATTCCGGCCGGAGTGGATACGGATATGCGGATGCCGCTGCGGGGCGAAGGCGACGCGGGCGAACGCGGCGGGCCGGCAGGGGATGTCTATCTGGTCTTCGATGTCGAGGAGCACGATGTGTTCAAACGCGAAGGCAACGACCTCTACTGCGAAATACCGATCAGCTTCCCGCAAGCCACGCTCGGCACGACGATCACCGTGCCGTTCATTGATGGCAGGGAGGAACTGAAGGTGCCGGAAGGAACGCAGAGCGGGCATCAGTTTACACTGCGCGGACACGGCGTCCCGGATGTGCATGGGCGCGGCAAAGGCGATCTGTATGTGAACCTCCAGGTCGAAGTGCCGCGCAAACTGACGCCGGAACAGCGGGATCTTCTCAAACAGTTCGCCGCCACACTGGGCGAAAAAGAAGAACACGAAAACAAGGGCCTGTTCGGCAAACTGTTCGGCAGCCACTAGGGCTGGCAGTCCGGCAATGAATTGCCGTTCTGAAAGGGCAAACCCGCCTTCGCGGGTTCCATGCAGTATAGAGTCCGCGAAGGCGGACTTCCCATCTTAGAACGGGATTTTAATCCCGAACATGGCTGTTCGGCAGCCACTAGGGGAGTTACGATGCGCTGGGCGGAAATGACGGTAGTGTGTGCGTTCGAGGCGACGGACGCCGTGAGCTATGCCTTTATCGAGGCAGGGTGCGGGGGCGTGATGCTGACCGGGACCGACCCGGTGACCGTGCAGGGCAGTCTCCCCGTGACCGACGAACTGGTGCTCCGTATGACCGGCCTGCGCGAACATCTGGAGCGGCTGGAAGAGTTCGGTCTGCCGCCCCTGGTGGACGGTATGACGATCCGCTACGCCGAAGAGGAAGACTGGGCCAACGCCTGGAAGCAGTACTTCAAGCCGCTGCGGATCGGCAGGCGTCTGATCGTCAAGCCGAGCTGGGAGTACTATCTGCCGATGGGCGACGATCTTATCCTGGAACTCGACCCCGGCATGGCTTTCGGCACCGGCGGCCACCCGACCACACGCCTCTGTATGGAGGCGCTGGAGGAGCGTATCACGCCCGGCATGGTCGTGGCGGACATCGGGACAGGCAGCGGCATTCTCTCGCTGGCGGCTGCGCGGCTGGGCGCCGTGAAGATCTGGGCGACCGACAGCGACCTGCTGCCGCGCAAAATCGCGATCGAGAACATCGCCCGCAACGATCTTGAGGATGTCGTCTCGATCCTGGAGCTGGAGCCGTTCGACCTAGCCGCGCACGACTGCGATCTCGTCGTCGCCAACATTGTGGCGAACACCATCATCGAACTGGCGGCCTCCATTGCCCCCCGTCTGAAACCGGGCGGTATCTTCATCGCCTCCGGCATCGTCGAAGAGCATCACGACAGTGTGCGGGATGCGCTGGCGGCGGTCGGGCTGACGCACCTGGAGACCAAAAGCGAGGACATCTGGGTCTGTCTGGTCTGTCGGCGCGATCCCGATGCCCCGCAGGATCCGGAGACCCTGAACCGCGTCATGCGGCAGATCCCGCCGATCGGCTGGGACGGCCACTGGTCGAACTGACGCGCCCAAATGATTCGCCTCTTTCTTCCCCCGGAACAGATCCAGGCTGAGACCGCCTGCATCCGCGACAACGATCATCTGCATCTGACGCGGGTGCTGCGGGCGCGTCCCGGCGATTCGGTGCTGCTGCTGGACGGACGAGGAAACGCGTTCCAAGCCCGTCTCGTATCCATTGAGAAGCACGAGACCACGGCTCGGATCGAGAGCGCCGCAGCGATGCCGCCCGAGCCGCCGATCTTCCTGACCGTGGGGCAGGCGCTGGGCAAGGGCGATAAGTTCGAACAGGTGATTCAGCACGGGACCGAGGCCGGAGCGAGCGCCTTTGTGCCCGTGCGCGCCGACCGTTCGGTCGTGGACATTCCGGCGGCAAAAGTAACGGATCGGGTGGCACGCTGGCGGCAGATCGCCAAAGGGGCGGCGGAGCAGTCGGGCCGCAGCCGGATCGCCGATGTCTCCGCGCCGCAAACGGTGCAGGAGTCGCTTCGAACGGCGGCGAACGATACGCAGGCTTTGATGCTCCATACCGACGGAGAGACCGTGGGGCTGCGCGCTGCGCAGGAAGCGTGGACAGCGCCTCCCACACATCTGCTGCTGCTGGTTGGGCCGGAAGGGGGCTGGAGCCCCGCAGAAGTAACGCAGGCAAAGGCGGCAGGAGCGCTCCTGATCGGCCTTGGCCCGCGCATTTTACGCACCGAAACCGCCGCACTCGTGGCGATCAGTCAGATACTCTACTCACTGGAGATTTAACACTATGCGAATTCTTGGTCCAGATGGCAATCCGGTACAGACAGGCCCTCCGGTTTCCGACGAGGTGAAACAGATCGTCGAACGGGCGCAGGCGATCGCCACGCAGCAGGGCGACCCCGCGAGCGCGCTGCAGCAGCTGGTTCTCGCCTTTCAGACCGATGTGTCGTCGGACCTCGTGCTGGACACGACCATTGAACTGCTGACGACGATGGCGACGATGACCGGCAGCGATCCAGCGCAGAGTGAAGAGCTGCAGCTTTTTCAGCAGCTGCGGGAGAAACGCGACGATGCACTGCTCTATTTTCAGGTCGGCAATCGCTTCTTCCAGCTGCAGCAGTCGTTTGTGGCGCGGCCTTTCCTGGCGCGCGCCAAGGAACTGCTGAACGGTGAGATCAACGAACTGAGCCAGGCGATCGACGTCGATCATGCGCAGTGTATGATGGACCTCGGCGCGTATCAGGATGCGATCAACGCGTTCCACGCCCTGAACGACACCTATGGCGGACTGCCGATCTGGCTGGTCCTGGAGATGAGCGAGTGCTACGCGCTGCTGCGGCAGATCGACGAGGCCGAAGCGGTCTACCAGATCGCGCCAACGGAATCCGCAGCCCAGTTCCCCGGTATGGAGGCGGTGCGCGAAGAGGTCGGAGATCTGCTGGCCCGCGTCCGCGACTTCGATGAGACCGAAGAGATGGATCTGCGCGACTGGCACTACGTGCAGACACGCGGCATGCTTCTGGAGACCAACCCAGACGAGAACGTGCCCGGCGAACGGTTTATCTTCTTCCAGCCGAGCGAAGAGGATGTCGCCTACGTCGTCGCCCTCGCGGCCGCCGTGCTGGACAACAAAGGCTATGCCCCCAACCGCATTCTGTGGCTGGGTCCGAACTCGGAGCCGCTGGCCCGCCTGTTCGCGCAGTGGTGGGAAGTCGATTCGGAGAAAATCCGCGCCTACCAGCATGGCGACAATGCCGAGGACGAAGAGGAGCTCTCCCTGCTGGTGATGGCGCACGCCAACGATGTCCTGGTCCTGGAGTCGGAGGATGAGTTCATCGATCTGGCGCAGGCTCGCGCCGGACTCATCACCTTCGCACTCGATGTGCGCTGGACCGAACGGCAGCCGATGGTGCCCGATATCGCCGGTTTCCTGTCGCAGGCCTGCAATCTGCCGTGGGAGACGCGCTTTATCGTCGATGAGGCGGCCGAGACGGTCACTCGTGTCGATGAGACCCGCGATGCCCAGACGATCGCTGAAGAGATCGCCGCGCAGTTCCCGAAAGATGACGAGAGCGATACCTTCGCGACGGAAATGCTCGAAGAGTATGCGATCTGCACCGACCTGATCCTCGACCACCGTGATGGCGAGCTGATCCGCCGCCCGCTCGTCACGCACTCCCCGATCAAAAGCCCGCGTTTAGGCTTCTGACACGGCCCGTTTCCCACTCTTTTCCGGCCCCTCTCCTTGCCAGCTGCCAGGTCGAGGGGCCGGTGCGGTTTGCAGCAGGAGAAAACCATGCAGGCTCTCGTCTATAGCGGCGTTCGACGTGTCACGATGCAGGAACGACCGGAGCCGATCCTGGCCCCGGACGAGGTGCTGCTGAAAGTGCGGGGCACCGGCATCTGCGGCTCCGATATGGTGGGGTTTCTCGGCCTCAGCCCCCGGCGGCAGCCCGGACTGGTGCTGGGTCACGAGACCGTCGCGACGGTGGCCCGCATGCCCCTGACCGCGCCCCCGAACGGCGACGAATGGCCCTTTCGTGAGGGCCAGCGCGTCGTCATCAATCCTTTCATGCCCTGCGGCAGCTGCGAAGCCTGCAAGTCGGGGCGCGTCAACGTCTGCACCGCCTGGCGCTTGATCGGCATGGACCGCATCGACGGCACCTTCGCCGAGTGGGCGAAAGCGCCCGCCGCGAACGTCTTCCCCGTGCCCGACAGCCTCTCCGACGAACGCGCCATCATGATCGAGCCGCTCGCCAACGGCGTCCATCTCTTCTCTCTGATCCGCCAGCACCATTTCGGCACCCTCGCGATCTTTGGCGCAGGCACCCAGGGCTGCCTCCTGCTCTCCCTCGCCCGCCTCCTCGGCTGCCGCGAGATCGCCATCGTCGATGTCAATCCTGCCCGCTTGGAAGTGGCAAAAACGCTGGGGGCCAAAGTGCTCATCAACGCCCGCGAGACCGACCCCGTTGCAGCCATCCGCGACAGTTTCGGCGGCAAAGGCGCCGACGTCGTCATTGAAGCCTACGGCGACACTGTCACCCGCGCCGCCGCTGTCCAGGCCGTCCGTCGCGGCGGAGAGATCCTGCTCCTCGGTCTGCATGAAGTCATGAGCAGCGTAGACTTCACCACCATCGTTCGCCATGAGCTGCGCCTGCAGGGCTCCTTCGTCTACACCGACGCCGATTTCGCCCGCTCCCAAACCCTCATCGAAAACGGCGACGTCGATCTCTCCCCCTGGACCAAAACCTATCCCTTATCACAAGGTCAAGCCGCCTTCGACCAGCTGCTCACCGACCCCGGCTCCACCATGAAAATCGTCCTCACAGTATAATTTATACAGGATGATAATGTGCAGTTGAGACAAATTGGTGACTTTAAATACAATATGATCGTGTGGTATGAGGGTTGAGTATCACCTCAATAAGTCGGGGGAAAAGTCTCGATATCGCCATGCTCTGAGATCAGAATATCGCGATTTGTGGCAAGTTCCCCCG
>JAYTGR010000099.1:0-2599 GCA_043733205.1 Chthonomonadaceae bacterium | reverse complement strand
CTGCTGGAGTTGGCCTGTGTTCTGGCGAATCCCCTGCTGCAGTCCTTTCGCCAGCATCAGGTTCCCGAGTGCCGCCTCCTCCTGCGCCTGCTGCGCGCTCTGAGCCTGCTGCTGTGCGTCCTGGGGCTGTTGCTGCTTCTGTTGCTGCTGGTTCTGAGCGCCCTGTGCCTGCTGTTTCAGCGCCGCAGCAATGGTCTCTAACGTCTGTGCGGCGCGGGCCTGCGCCGCCTGGGTCGGCTGACCGGTATCTCCAAGACCATGATCGGGGTTGAGGGCCTGCGTCGCGGGATGGGCCTGTCGTGCCGCCATCGCCAACGCCTGTTTGAAAGCCGGAGAGGGCAGTTTATCCGCCAGATTTTTGGCTTCCTGTTCGATATTCTGCTGGCGCTGCGCGACTTGACCCAGTTCGCCCTTGGCGTTGCTGTCGAGCGGGCCACGCTGTTTTGCGGCATCCAGACGGGCGGTGGTGTCCTTCAGGGCTTTCTGCACCTGCGCGAGATGTTCCACGCGGTCGGCGAACTCGGCGGCAGCCTGCGCCTGATCGATCTGCTGCGCTGCGTTCTCCGCCTGCTGCGCGGCCTGCTGGAGCTGCTGGGCGGCCTGCTGGGCTGGAGACTGCGCCGACTGCGGGCTGTTCTGACTCAGTTTTTGTCCGGCCTGCTGCAGATTCTGCTGCGCCTTCTGCAGGTTCTGCTGAGCGTTTTGGGCGCCGTTCAGGTTCTTCTGCGCGTCGGCGGCCTGCTTCTGGATCTCCTGTTCCTTCTGCGAAAGCTGCTGGCTCTGCTGCGCGTCCGGATTCTGAGCGGTCTTGTCTGCGACGGCCTTCTGTTCCTTCGCCAGCGCCTGCAGCTCCTTGGCGGCCTGGTGCAGCTGCTCGGCGGTGGCCTTCTGCGCGTTCTGAGAGTCGGTCGCCTGTTTGGCGGCGGCTGCCGCCTTCTCCAGGGCCGAAGCCGCTTTGTCCTGCTGCGGAGCGGCCTTGGCGGGATCGTTCTGCTTCAGGCCCTGGGAGGCTTGCTGCTGGTGCTGCTGGGCCTGTCCCTGCTGCAGGGCGTCTGCTGCCTGTTTCAGCGCCTGCGCCTGCTTCTGATCGCCGCGCTCTGCGGCGGCCTTGGCTGCCGCCTGCAGCTGTTTCTGCAGCTTCTGGGTGTCGGCGTTGATTTCGGCCTGATTCTTCTTCTCCGTCTCCAGTCCGACCTTGTCTTCGGAAGGGATCGGTGTATTCTTCTGCTGTGCGGCTTTGATGTCTTCGGCCAGAGTGCGGGCGGTATCGGCACGATCCTGCTGCTCTTTGGCGAGGCGGGCAGCTTCGGCGGCGAGCTGGTCAGGGGTCGGAGTGCGCGAAAGCTGGTCCTGCGCCTTCTCGATCTCGTGCTTGATATCGCTCTCCTGCTTACCAGCCTGTGCGAGCGAAGAAGCGGTCTCACCCTTCTTCACGTCCTGCGCCTTTTTGACAGCGTCCGCAGCGGCGGGGATCTTCTGACTGGCCAGACTTTGCAGGGTCTGTTTCGCCTCGTTACGGCGGTCCAGCTCGGATTTCGTGGCGAAGTTGTTGTTTTCCAGCTGCGCGCTCAGGGCCTCGACGCGGGCGGTCAAAGATTTTGCCTGTTCTCCAACGGCACGTTCCGCTTCCTGCGCCTGCGCCATGGCGTTTTTGTCCTGCTGCTTCTGCGCCGCCGCCAATTGCTTCTGCGCCTCGATCTGATTGTTGCGCAGATCGGCCAGCGCATGGGATTCTTCGTCCAGCGCTTCCTTCAGCCGCTGCTGCATCTCGACGACGCTGACGATGTGGAGGCGATAGGAGTTGGAGCGTGCGGTGTGCGGCCCGCCGACGGTGCAGTTGTCGGTGGCGTCCACTTCGTAGCGGATGGTCTCCCCCACTTTGGGCTGGATACTGCCGATATGCCAGCGCTCGATGACATCCGCATTGGGCGTGCCGTTGGGGCCGGGCAGAGGCAGGGAGCCTCTGCCGAGGGTCTTCATGGCGCTGCCGCCGAAGCCTTCGCCTTTGAGCGCAGCGTAGACGAGTCTCATTCCGGCGATACCGTAGTCGTCTGCGGCATGGGCGACGAGAGGCAGACTGCCATTGGGAACGAGATCCATATCGGTCGCAGGCCGGGAGATCTGGACGGTGGGCGCCTGATCGGCCTGGGCTTTGATCGCGTAGGGCGCGGCTTTGTCGCCCGCGAAACCATGCCGGTCCGTGAGAAGGAGCGCATAACTCGCATCTTTTCGCACCGAGAGATGGCCCTGCGTCTTCTCCCCCTTGACAGGCCATGCGGACGAACGGGACCGATTGAGCGAGAAATCGACGGAGTGCAGGGGCTTGTTGGCGATGCCGACGACATCGACCTCCGTTCCGGCAAGCGCGGCGATGTCGCCCCCGGAGACGGTCAGGGTCTGAACCGGCTTGTGGGTGTAGGCGGGATAGTGAAACGTCATCTTGAAGCTGGAGAAGGCGGGGCGATCCTCGACTGCGACGCCGCGCTCGTTGGAGCGCCCGTCATTGGCGGTCGCGTACATCTCCACGCTTTGCGGCAGGGACGGAAACCGATAGCGGAACCGGCGGATCTCTTCTTTAGCGGTGGGATTATGGTCTGCG
>JAYTGR010000098.1:0-18142 GCA_043733205.1 Chthonomonadaceae bacterium | reverse complement strand
TCACACCGGCCATTGCAGGCTCCCCCTGCAGAGCGGAGACCACTGCCTGCGGGCCGGGTGTCGGCGCGACTTCCCAGCGGACGAGACAGCCGGTGCCGGTTTCGAGTTCCGGCAGCGGCGCACCCTGCAGATCGGTGATCGGCAGAACCAGCCGAACATTCACCATCTGTCCGGGAGCGATGTCCTTATCGAGAACCGTGCTCGCATCGGCGGTCGGGAGAGGCGTGGATGTCTGGCCGTTTGGCGTCTCTTTCACACTGTAGAGGCGCACCCCGATACGCACACTGTCGGCTTTGCGCCAGGCCGCCGTGCCGTCGTTGCGGAGCGTTGCGTTCACTTCGTAGAGGCCGCCGTTTTCCAGCAGTGTGGGCATGTCCGTCTTGATCACCGTGGCAGCCCAGGCCGCCGCCGCGCCGTCCGCGCCTATATGGACGGGAATCTCGCACATAGGAGCCCCAGCGACTCCGCCCTTTTTGTCCTGGGAACTGACCGCGATTTCCAGGGTGTAGTCCCCTGCCGCCAGCGGACTGTTCCTGCCGTTCCCGGCAGTGATCGGCAGCGACAGGCTGATGTTCCGGCCCGCGAGCACGGGAGCGGTCAAAGCCACGGTCCCGCCGCTGGCGGCGATCCCGCTCTTACCGCGCCAGCGATAGCTTACGTTCGGCAGCGCGGACTTGCCGCCTCCCCACTCCTCCAGGCTCGCATTCTGCAGGCGCAGGTTCACCGTCGTGGATGCGCCGGGGGCGAGTACAGGGGGCAGATCGTGGCTGATGAGACGCAGCGGCTGTTTGGTGGTGCCCGCGAAGAGGCGGCTGAGAAAAAGAGTCGTGTCGGCGAGACTGAAACCGGCTTCCACCGACGGCGTAATCTCGCGCCCGTTGGTATAGTCGTTCCAGCCGTCCAGCAGGATCCAGTCCGGCGCCTTCCCGACAGCGTTTGTCCAGAGAGTGCGGTAGGCATCGGAATCGCGCCGCGCGGGCAGCGTTTTATCCTCGAAGGTTCGGGACGCGGCATAGCCCGCGCCGATCGTCGCGATCTTCAGCCAGCCCTCTCCGAACGGCAGTCCTTCTTTGGCGGACCGGCCGGCGAAAAATCCGTCCATCGTCGCCCTACTGCGAAACCCATCGACACCGGCCACCAGCAGATCGCCGCCGGGAAAGTCCGCAGCAAACCGACTGCGCAGTTCCGTTACGAACGCCGTATCCATGTCCCGGATCGCGTCCGCGTCCGACAGGAAGACAGGATACGCCGTCCGGCCTCCATTCTGCACACTCATTGGGATACCGCACCGGAATTCGGCGGGAATGTGCCGATAGAAGTCCCGAATCATGGCATAGAGCGTATTCAGAGCGGCCGGATCGTGCAGGTCGGGCCGATCGCCCAGCGCCTCGATGAGGCTGTTGGTGTCCAGGGACAGGCCGATCTGAGGATAGTCCTGTCCGGCCTGACGCATCGACTTCAGCGCCATGACCAGCACATCCAGACCTTTATCCGCGTAGAATTGGCGCGCATGCGCCGAGCCCCGGTAGACCGGCAGGAGCACATCGACCCCTTCGCGGCGGGCCTCGGCCAGCTGCCTGCGGTGCCAGTCGGCCCGGTCGAAGCTGAACCAGGGTCCGGTGCCATCGAGCGGATGGTGCGCCAGCAGCGACCCATTGTCGGCACGTGTGACCCGTGCCGCCGGAGCAGCCTTGCGAGGATCGCCCTGATAGTCGTACTCGTAAGTTGCCATCACCAGGGGCGTCACCTTTTGCGGCTGTCGTGCCGTCAGGTTCGCTGCAGCGGCAGGCGTGACAGGAACGACAGGGCGGGACGGACGCGGCACGAAATCGAGGTGTGCGCGGGCGGCCAGGGTCGTTTCCAGCATGGCGTGACCCGTATGGGCCGTCGCCAGTTCACCGAACTCGAACACGGAGATCCCGTTCCATTCGCCGGGTGTCAGTTCCCCGTTCAGTTCGAGGCGGTTGGTGGCCGGAACACGCGGAACCGTCAGTATCGCGGCAGAAGTGGGAGCGGCGTTGGCGCTCAGAACCATCTCGGTCCAGAGCGACGGATTGTCGATGTCTCTCGCGCCCCGGACGGTGGGCGAGAGACTTTGGATTGGAGGAGAGCCTGCGGACTTGCTCTGCGCGACCACGTTAAAGCCGAGATGCAGTCCCTGAACCGGCTTGACGCCGAGATCGCCCCAGGGAATCGCCAGTTCCACGGTATATCCCGGTGCGAAGGAGTTGTCGCGGCGCGGAATGCCCTTTTGCTGGACTTCGTATTTGAAAATCCTGCTGAGGATCGTGTCGTTCTGGCGCTTCTGCTCATCGGGATTGTCTTTGAACTTGGCGGCGATGGCCGCCAACAGTTCGCCGGGCTCTTTGACATCGCGGTAGAGCGGCGCGGCATCGGCACCGAGATAGAGCTGAGCCCCATGCGCCGCGCTGACGACCAGCGACACCGTGTGTTCGGTGCGGCGGAGCGCTTTACGATCGTCGTCCGCCTGTACGGAGACGATGACGGCGTCGTCCTCCAGCGGATGCGAAAAGGCATCGACGTTTTTGCCGACAATATTCGGCTTATTGACCTGAAGGGCGACGTACAGAAAATCGTCGTCCCACCCGGTATAGCCAAGGATGCGGTTCACGGCCTCGACCGAGGCTGTTGTGGCTGCGGGCGGCGGCACCACCCCAGAACTGTTACGTGTCTGCGCCCCGACCGGCGCTGCGGAACGCAGCAGCACGAACGCGGTCACGAGCGCACGGGCAGACTTGCCCATCTCACTCTCCTTTACTGTTCAGCCTCGCCGGCCCCCAGTCCTCATAGAGCCGGAACCGGAGGGGTACGATATTACGTTGTTGTAAGAACAGAATCGTTTTCAAAAAGCTCCTTCTCACGAAGGAGGAAACCAGCATTATCCTCTTCTCACGAAGGAGGGAAACCAGCATTGAGCCCCTCCTTACGAAGGAGGGGTTGGGGAGGTTTCCCCTTTGCAGGTGGGCGAATAGTACCCTGCAAATCTCTGCGAGTCAAGCGCACGTCGAGCTGCTCCCCTCGGCACCGTTCTTATCGACGCCATGTTTCGTCTATTGTTACAAGCCGTCAGCAGCCCTCTGGACAAGCCCAGGTGTCTCTCCCTGCCCTGCCATGCCGACGAATTCGCTGTAACATCCGCCGAGAGGGCTCGACATACTTTCGGGACGACCCTGCTTTCGATTCTTCCCTTATTCCTGAAACGCTTGTTCCTCTGTATGGCGGCCGGAAAGGCTTCTGTCTCTATGTCTACAACGTCTGCTCCTTCTGTTCGGTTCCTCCCGACACGGCGCTCTCTGCTCACTTTGCTGATCTGTCTGGCAGGCATGGGCGGTATCGAGGCGTGGACACCGTACGGTGGCGCTTCCCCTCTGCCGGGCCAGGAGCCCGACACAAAAGCCAGGGAGGTGACCACGCTGTTCCGTGACGAGATCGCATTGGCGGAGCAGAAGATGCATTGGCGTGGGGAGCGCCTGAGCGATGATACTCTGTATGCGCTCGCGGTGACAGGAGTTTCGTGGGAGATCGCCTGGAATCGGGAACACCCGTTTTCGCTCGCCTGGGGCGATTACAGCCGGATGCCGCGCCTGAACGGCCAGTCTGCGGGTAAGAACGATTCGCAGTTTATCGAGGAGGTGCGCCGCGACTACGAGCGCCATGACTATCGGCGCGCGGTCGATACCGCGTCCTCCCATTTCACACTGGAACAGATCGGCTGCGAAACCACCCTGAAAGAGGCCGTAGGGCACAGCCTGATGGCGATGGGCCAGTCGGAGCAGGCGTTCCCTGTTTTCGCAGCGCCGTTCACGCCGAGCCTGAAGGGTGTCGAAACCGCGCGCGCCAATCGGCGTTTTCGCGAGGCCGCGCTCGAGGCCGCGCAGCACGCAGGTTTGAAGCGCGAAGTCGTCGCCTTTTCACTTTCGCTGCTGCTGGAGCCGGGAATGGACGCGCCGGGCGTCGACGCCGAGCGGATGAAGGCTCTCGCCAGACTGGGAATAGACATCGACCGGATCCTGCTGGGCATTCTGCAGAGCCCGGCCAAACTGCGCGGACTGCCGGCGTACACCTACGCGGCGGCCGACCTGCTGACCTACCGGGCCTCGCCGCGGCTGCTGCCGTTCCTGACACGACTGGCGGGAAACGACGACGTCTATCTGCGCAGCCGCGCCGTGACGGGACTGGGCATTCTGGCCTATCATATCCGCCCCAGCGATTCCGGCGACTGGCCGCGCCGCCTGATCGACGTTCCCCTGCGCGAAACCAGCGTCTCCGCCTCCGAGCGTAAGCTGATCGACCGCGCGGTAAAAGATGCCTTGAACAGCGACAGGTATCGCCTTCGCATCGCAGGCATCGTTGCACTGACACTTTTGGGAGAGGAGGACAGCCCGCTCCTCCTGCAGCGCCTCACAAAAGATCATACCTATATTCTTGCGGCCCCAAACGGAGAGCGCGATAAAACGCGCCATCTGTTCTTCCCAGTCTGGGCTGCAGCGGCGGCAGGGCTCTCCCGGTATGGTGCAAAGCTGGAAGTGGGCGGGGGTGAACTGAGCGGGAAGGAAATGGACAGGGAGAAAAGGGGAGGCAAAGACGAAACCAACGACCGGCGGAATCTGCGGCGGGACGTCGTCAGTCAGCTGATGCTCTCACCTTTCGATGTACCGGTCCCACTTGCCGAAGAGACGCTGCCGCGTGCCTGAGAGCTCGGGATTTCAATTCCGAGCTCTCAGGAATGGCAGTTCAGTGCCGGGCAATCAGGTAATAACAGGCGAGGCGGAGCTGCCGGAGGCGTTCGGCTCCGGGCCTGCGGAATCGCCGCTGACAGGTTCATGCCACTCTTTGGCCAGCAGAGAACGACGGTGGGCCGCTTCGATCAGCCCCTGCACGTCCTCGTCGCTGATCTCGGCCTCTTCTTCTTCGATCTCGGCAGAGACGATATGCTCTGCGAAGACACAGCCGAAGGCCGCTGTCACCCCGGTGATGCAGAGCAGGACCGCCTTCCAGGAGCCGTATTTCCCGATGTGTATGATCCCCAGCCCTATGAAGTAGAGCGCGGCCGCTCCGAAGTAGCACCTGCGCGCCCAGACGGTTCCCGGGCGGAATGTCTCCATGAAGGCCGCAGTTGCGGAAAGACCAGCGATGAGCAGAAGAATCGCGGGACGAGATTGATCCAGAAAATCGAAGTTGATGATCTGCGGCAGCGGCTGACTGCCGACACGGCCGATATCGCGCACTGCCATAAAAGCGACCCCATAGCAGAGCGTGAGAATCAGCAGGCTGCGCAGACGATGGCTGAGGAGGGAGAGGAGCAGTACGATGACAGCCAGCGGCAGAACAGCCTGGTGCGTCCCGGCCCACGCAGAAAGACGCGCCTCATTCAGGACGCTGACGCCTGCGATGAATACAGGAACGACGCACGCAAGAAGTTTTTGATTGCGCCCCTGCAATCGTCTCAGCCAGAGCAGAGAGGCCGGCTCGGAAGCTGTCTCAAATGTGTCTATCGCTGACATACGGACCCTGTTTTCTCCCATCGGAAAATAGGTGACGATCCCTGCTTCTCTCCATTGCACAAAGCAGGGCCGGTTACATCTAACCTATCGGAACTCCGAGACGACTAAATACATATGCAGACGAATTATACAGGAGCCGGGTCAAAGTGTCAAGCAACCAGGCCGTTTCGATAAGGAATGCAGTCGCATCGGATATACATGGAATGACGCACACGTTCGCATTATTGTTGCCTTCTCTTCGATAATTAAGCGCAGTCTCTCTATTTTTGCGGTGCCCTCTTGCAAAGAAACTTCGGGAAGGGCCGGAAACCGACAAAAGCAGCGAGAACCTGCAAATTCGACAGGGAACCGGGCTTCCGGCGGTGAATGTTAACGCCGTGTTTCGTCCTGATGCGAAACGCAGCCGATTTCGAAGGAAGGAATTCCACTTTATGATCCCGCCTGCCGCAGCGGCTGTGCCTGCCGCTCCCATTCATGCCCTCAATTCTGGCGCTATGCCCAACCTGCTGCAGCGCCCGGATGAGGCGAACACCTTCATCATTTTCGGCGCTTCGGGCGACCTTACCCGGCGCAAACTGATTCCGGCTCTGTATAATCTGGCATGCGCGAATCTGCTGCCCCACGATTTTGCCGTCATCGGGTTCGCCGTCACTCCCATGGACGATGCTTCGTTTCGTGAAACGCTGCATGAGGCCATTCAGGAGAGCAAAGAGGCGTGCGCCTACAACGCCCAGGTCTGGGACACGTTTACACAGCATCTGCACTATATCACCGCCGACTTTCTCTCCCCCGAAGGTTACCAGGCGCTTGCGGAACGCCTGAAAGAGTTCGAAGCGAAGGACGGCGGCCGAGGCAACCGCCTCTTCTATCTGGCGACACCCCCGTCTTTCTATGCCGACATCGTGGAGCGGCTGGGCACGCACGATCTCGTTGTCAACTCGGCTCAGGTCAAGGATGTCTGGACCCGCGTCATCATTGAAAAGCCGTTCGGGCACGACCTGCGCTCCGCTCTCGATCTGAATACGTCGATCCACAAGACACTGCAGGAAGATCAGATCTATCGTATCGATCACTACCTCGGCAAAGAGACCGTACAGAACATCATGGCGTTCCGGTTTGCCAATGCGATCATCGAGCCCATCTGGAACCGCCGCTATATCGACCACGTGCAGATCACGGCGGCTGAGACGCTGGGGGTCGAACACCGGGGCGGCTACTACGAACAGGCAGGCTGCCTGCGCGACATGTTCCAGAACCATCTGCTGCAGATTCTCTCTATCGTCGCCATGGAGCCGCCTGTCAAGTACGGCGGCACCAGTGTACGCGACAGAAAAGCGGATGTACTGAAATCGATCGTGCCGATCAATCCGGAGAGTCTCGCGGAAAACGCCGTGCGCGGGCAGTATGGCCCCGGCAAACTCGGCGGAGCGAACGTTCAGGGCTATCGGCAGGAAGAGGGCGTCAATCCTGCGTCCAATACCGAAACCTTCGTCGCGCTCAAGCTGTTCGTCGATACATGGCGCTGGGCCGACGTGCCGTTCTATCTGCGTTCGGGCAAGCGCCTGCCTCAAAAGCTGACGGAGATCGTCATTCAGTTCAAGCGTGTCCCGCATCTCTTCTTCCACCTCACCCCGGAAGACCAGATGGAGCCCAACCTGATCACGATCCGCATTCAGCCGGACGAGGGTATCTCGCTGCGGTTCGGCGCAAAGATGCCGGGACCGGGCATGCATCTGCGGCAGGTGCAGATGAACTTCAACTATTCGGAGGCGTTCAAGGTCGAGCCGACCACCGCCTACGAGACCCTACTGCTCGACGCGATGCAGGGCGACCAGACGCTGTTCAACCGATCCGATGCCGTCGAGCAGGCGTGGACGGTGCTGGAGCCGCTGCAGGATATCTGGCAGGCTACCAAACCCTTCCAGGGCTTTCCCAACTACGGAGCGGGCACCTGGGGACCATCTACGGCCGACGCTCTGCTGGCGAAGGACGGGCGCGCCTGGCGCAACCCCTCCGCGCAGCCGATTCAGATGCCACAGGCCCGCACGCACGTCGAGAGTGCGGGAGAGCCGATGGGCCGCCGGCGTGAAGCCGGCGAATCGCAGTCACAGATCGATATGAGAAAAGGGAGCCGTCCTCTCGCATGAGTCGCACCATCACGGTCGTCACCCCGGAAAACATCACGGTCACCTATCGTCTCGCCGGCTTCGCCCCCCGGTTCCTGGCGTTCCTGGTAGATTTCATCTTCCAGTTCCTGCTGCTGATGCTGATCGTCATGATCATTCGTCTCTTCAACGGCGCCGATGTGTTCGGCGTCGGGAACGTCATCACGGCCGCCAGCAGCATCGTCATCTACCTGATCCTGTTCGCTTATCCGATGTTTTGGGAGATGGGATGGGGAGGGCGCACGCCGGGCAAACGTCTGTTCGGCCTGCGCGTGATTCGGGAAGGCGGCTATCCGATCAATCTGATGTCGAGCGTGCTGCGCAACGTGCTGCGGCTGATCGATTTTGGCGTTCTCCAGCTCTCTCTCTCCGCCGTGGTGGTCCTCTGGGGACTGCCGGGCCTGGTCTGTATCTTCTTCAGCCCGGCTTACAAACGTATCGGCGACTACGCCGGGGGGACTCTGGTGATCGTCGAAGAGGGCTATACGCCGTACGGCGCAAGAGAATCCAAACCGGTGCTCACGCCAGGTGTCGCGGCATTTCTGCCCCTGATCAGGAATATCGACCGGCTGACCGCAGACGAGTATCGGCTGATCCGCCGCTTCACGGCGCGCCGTGAAGGGATGGATCTCGTTGTCCAGGCATCCATCGGCGACCGGCTGGCGCGCCCGCTGATCGAGAAGCTCGAACTCGAACTCGATATCGGCTTCCAGGTTCAGTTTGCCGACCTGCTGGAAGCGATCGAGCGCCGTTATGCCGAAGAGCGCGGCGTACTTTGACAGTGTATGGCCCCGATCCAGAAGAGACACCACAGGTGCCCGAGGCTCCTTCCCTGCTGACGCCCGAAACGACAGCGGAGGACTCTGCTCCCGTTCCGCTGGAGACCGCTCTTTTGCAGACGCCGGAACCAGCGGTGGCGGAGGCGCCTGCCTTGTCTCCCGTTTCGCCGACGCCGGAGATCCCTGCTCTGCCGCCGCCCACGGCCGGACGCATGCTCCGGTATGCTCTGCTGTGCGGATTCGTCGGCTTCCTGGTCAGCCTGCATGCCTTCGCGGCCGCGACTCTCCCCCATATTCTGACGCCGGACGGCTACGGCTTTCAGGGTGTGCAGGAGGGGCTACCGATCCCTCGCCTCCTCGACTGGAATCCCACGCAGATCGGCCTGCTGCAGCAGTACTCTGCCCTTAACCCTATCCTCCTGGGAGCAGGAGCGCTGCTCGTATTCGGCCTGCTCTGGATCCGCACGCTGAGCGTTCTCTTCCCCTCGCTGCGTCTGTTCCGCCCGCATACTCCAACGATCGCGGACGATGAGACCTCGCTGTTCACACCGCACGCCTCCGCCGTGGCGCTGGATGGCAGGATGCTGCTGCATCTGAGCCGGCTCTTCGTTCTGGCCGCGCTGCCTCCTGCCGTGCTGGGAGGCCTGGAGGCGTTGATCGCCGCGCGTTTCCCCAAAACGGAAGTCACGCGCGATCTGCAGATCGCCTGGTTCCTGACAGCCGGAATTTGGCTTCGCGCCGTGTTGCGGCCAGGCGGCTTCGCTGCGCGCAGTCTCTTTCCTGCCGAGTTTCCCACCGGCCTCAGCCGCCGCTATTCCCGCCCGAACGAGATCGCTGTCGGCCTTGTGTTCGGCATACTGCTGTTCTGCCTGCAGCAAAGCGCGATGCGTCTTCCGGCTACCGATGTGATGCGCAGTCTGCATGCGCTGGGCATTTTCGATATCGCCCGCTGGAATGCTCTGGCATTCCACTATCTTCTGAGCGTCAGTCTGGTCTGTTTCGGTGCCGGTCTGCTGTTGCTGCTCTTTCTACCGCTCCCTGCGCGGCCGTGGCCCAGGGTTCTTCCCCTCGTTCTGGCTGCGCTGTGCGTCCCGCTCGCTGCCTGGCTGCAGCGTCCTTATACCTCCCGGTCGCTGGCCATAGACTGGGATATCACCCCGCCCATCATGCTGGCAGCGTGGCCGTATACTCCGCGCAATCCGGCGAGCGGGGTGCCCGACAATATCGAGGCGGCGAATGCGCTGGCAGGCTTGGCAAAAATATCGAGAGGCAGCGGACCTGCGTCCCCGGATCGCCGGTTTCTGCTCTTTACGCCAGCGGGCACTTTCAATGCACTGCAGCACGGCTATACCGAGGATGGGCTTACCGCCGATCTCGCCTCCGTCCCGAAAGTGAAGGCGTTTCTGCTGCGGCGCGGCGGCAGCACGGCGCTCTCCTGGGCCGCATTCAAGCAGATCTACAACGTCGGGAACGTCCATTTCGACAGCACCCTGGCTCTCCGCGCCTGCCTGGACGATCTGGAACACTCCCCCCATACCGCCGTACCGCCGACAGTGCGTGACATGCTGTTTACCATCGCCGCCTCGCCGCAGAACCTCGCGCTCCTGAACGAATGGGCCGACGAACGGAATTCCGACCCTGGCGATCGGGCCAGCCTGAAACTCATGGGGGATCTCTATCTGAGGTTTGGAGAGCAGAAGAGAGCTTTGGACTGGTATACGCGGGCGGATATGCCGCACAGCTTTATGGCGGAGGTGCGCGCCCATAAGCCGCTCTTTCACGCTGGCCAGATCGAGGGAACCGTCCTCTGGAATGGCAAGCCTCTGGCCAGGGCGCAGGTGGGAGCTTTTCCCTTTCTGCAGAACGGCCTGCCGAAGGATCTGGAAGGCAAGGTGCGCGCGGCAGAGAGGCAGCTGATGCCGAACTATGCATTCTCCGAAGCATTCGGGCCGATGGAGCCGCGCCCATATCTGTTTCGCTGGATGAGCGCGGGAACCATGACAGACAGCGCTGGCCATTTCACACTGAATGACCTGACCGAAGGAACGTATCATCTGATCTGCACCCTGCCCGCCGACGCCGTCCTAAAACCATTCCAGGACGACCGCCTGCACATTGTCAAGGCCCCCAGCGACATCACCCTGCGCTATGCCAAACCAACCGCAAACCTGGGCACGATAAATCTCACCTTCCATCCCTGATGCACATCATCGGTGCGTTGTGTCAAGCCAGCCACTTATCGAGGTTAGCCGCGACAAAAGTGTCGTCGGAGAAGTGAGGATAAAGATCGAGGATGCGGTCGATCTCTTCGGACTGGCCGGGGGATAGTGTCTCGTTCGGATCGAGGCACCATATTCCGCGCAGCAGTCCCTGGCGGCGCAGAATCTCATGGATGCCTGCGATACAGCCGGCGAATCCGTTGGCGGCATCGAAGATCGCGCTGTTGGCATCGGTCAGTTCTACGGCGAGCGGCAGCATCTCGCGGGACAATTTGTAATTGTCTCGTTCCTCGGTCAGCTGCTGCAGCATTCGGACGGCCTTCTGTGTCCAGACTGCCCACTGCCCCAGCAGTCCGCCGACAATGCGTGTGTGACCGGATCCGCCATCCGACTGGAAAGGAAATCTTGTGAGCAAGTCGAGGACGATGCTGTCGTCATTGCCGGTGTAGAGGCTGATGAATCTGCCGGAATCGGCGACAGCGCGAATGACATCGAGGGTCTGGTACCGGCTGAAGGGCGCGATCTTGATGGCGACGACGTTCTTAATCTCCGCAAACTCCCGCCAGAAGCGATAGGAGAGGACTCTTCCGCCCACCGCGGGCTGCAGATAGAAACCGAAGAGTGGGATCATCTCGGCGACGGTGCGACAGTGCGCAAGCAGCGCGGCATCGTCGGCATCGCGCCAGGCTCCAAGGCTGAGCAGGCCGCAGTGGTAGCCCAGAGAGAGCGCCGTCTCCGCTTCGGAGACAGCCTGCGTGGTCGGGCCGATAAGGCCGGCGACTTTGACGAAGGGACGTGGATTGGCTTGCAGAGCCGAATCTGCCGTCTCCGAGGCGAGTTCCAGCACGGGCCGATAGAGATCGTGCTGCGGCTCCCGAATGGCGAACTGCGTGGTATGCACCCCGACCGCGATCCCCCCCGCTCCCGACGCCACATAGTAACGCGTCAGGGCGCGCTGATGGCGTTCGTCCAGCCGCCGCGTCTCCGTCAGCGCCAGCGGATGCGCCGGAATGACCTGCCCCAGCCGCAGATGCTCCCCTAAATCCCGTCCGGCCAGGGAATCCGAACCTTTAGTAGCTGCCATCGCGCACCTCGAAATGGGTAGGTTTGTCCAGGGTTTTGCCCTCCGCTTCCAGCCACTCCACTGCCCAGCGAGTCATCTGGCCGAGCGGGACGGTGGGATAGCCGAAATGAGCGAAGGCGCGGCTTGCATTGCTGAGCAAAGCGATTGCGGCCTCCTCGCCTGTAAATTGAGGAGTTCGACGCTGCATCAGCCGTCCGAACTCCAGGGCAAGGGTGCGGACGGAGAGGGTTTCGGGGCCGGTGACATTGAGCGCGGCCGGAGGAGAAGTGGCGAGCAGGAGACTCTGCAGCGCCCAGGCATTCGCATCGCCCTGCCAGATCACATTGACGTGGCCCATGGTCAGGTCGATCGGAGTCTCGTTCCGGACCTTGCGCGCGATGTCCAGCAGAACGCCGTAGCGGAGATCGATGGCGTAGTTGAGGCGAAAAAGCAGAACCGGCGTGCCGTCGCGCCGGGAGTAAAAATCGAAGATGCGTTCGCGTGCGACGCACGAGTTGGCATACTCTCCCAGGGGTTCGAGGGGGTCCTGCTCTGCGGAACCGCCGCGCAGGACGGGAGTGCTGGGATAGACGCATCCGGTGGAGAAGACGACGGTGCGGGCACCGGCATAGTGCGCCGCGACGTGCGCGGGAACCAGCGCATTCATGGCCCAGGTGCGTTCGGGCGCCCCTGTCGTACCGAACTTCTGTCCGGCCATATAGATCACATTCGGTGCATAGGGCAGCTGCGCCACGGCTGCGCGGTCGAGCAGATCGCAGGAGACCGTCTCTACGCCGTTCGCTGCCAGATAAGCCCGCGCTTCCGGGTCGGAAAACCGGGCCACCCCGATGACGCGGCGTCTGTCCCCGCCCCTGTCCAGGGTTCGCCGTGCCATGACGGCCAGGGTCGGCCCCATTTTGCCGCCGACCCCGAGCACCACGATGTCGCCCTGCGTCTGCGCCAGGCTCTGCGTCAGCGCTTCCGTCGGACGCGACAGCCGCTCGTTGAGGGTGGGCTCGTCCGCCGGGCAGGGTTCCGTTTCGGAAGGCATATCAGGCGATGATGTCCTTTATGATTTCACCGGAGACATCGGTCAGACGCATATCGCGGCCGCTGAATCGATAGGTGAGTTTTTTGTGGTCCATGCCCATCAGGTGCAGCATCGTGGCGTGCATGTCGTGGATGTCCACCTTGTTCTGTTCGGCGTAGTAGCCGTAGTCATCGGTCGCGCCGAAGATGGTGCCGCCTTTGACGCCGCCGCCCGCCATCCAGACCGTGAAGCCGAAGGGATTATGATCGCGGCCGTCCGAGCCCTGCGCCATCGGAGTGCGCCCGAACTCCCCGCCCCACACGACCAGCGTGCTGTCCAGCAGCCCGCGCGACTTCAGATCTTTCAGCAGGCCCGCGATCGGCTTATCGACCGCGACGGAGTTGCGCTCGTGGCCGAGGCGCAGATCGCCATGCTGATCCCAGCGGTCTGTCCCAACCGAGGGGCAGAGCAGTTCGATGAACCGCACCCCGCGCTCTACGAGGCGGCGGGCGACCAGGCACTGCTGTCCGTAGGTCTGGGTCACGGGATTGTCGAGGCCATACATCTTCTTCGTGGCTTCGCTCTCGGTGCGGAAGTCCATCAGATCGGGAACCGCAGTCTGCATCTTGTAGGCAAGCTCGTAGTTGGCGATGGAGGCTTCCAGCTTGTCGCTCTCGCCCATGCGCTCGACCACGCTGCGGTCCAGTTTGCGCATCAGAGCGAACTGATCCTGCTGCCGTTTCGTGTCTGCTGCCGAGGGCTGCAGATCGGCGACCGGGCTTGCGCCGCTGCGGAATAGCGAACCCTGATAGCTGGCGGGCAGGAAGCCGCTGGTGAAGCAGTCCAGACCGCCCGGAGGGATCAGCCCGCTGTTCAGGACGATGAAGCCGGGCAGGTTCTGGCAGGCGCTGCCGAGGCCATAGGTCGCCCAGGCGCCCATGCTCGGCCGGCCCTGACTGCCGATGCCGGAGTGGAGGAAGTAGTTGGCGTTGGTATGCTCGGAGAAATCAGAGGTCATCGAGCGGATGATCGCCATGTCGTCCACACAGGTCGCGACGTTGGGGAACAGATCGCTGACGGGAATTCCGCTTTTGCCGTACTGCTTGAACTCCCAGGGCGATTTCAGCACTGTGCCGACATTGTCGAACTGGGTGGGCGGCACTTTCATCTTGATCGGCTGGCCATGCTCTTTGATGAGCCGAGGCTTGGGATCGAAGGTATCGACCTGCGACGGGCCGCCATCCATGTAGAGGAAGATGACGCTCTTGGCCTTGGCCGGGAAATGCGAGGGTTTCGGCGCGAGCGGGTTCAGGCTGTCGCTGCGCGCAGGCGTCGCGCCGAAGGCGGGATCTGTGAGCAGCGCGGAGAGAGCGAACATGCCGAAGCCGGTCGCGCACTCTGTCAGCATCTCGCGTCGGCTGAGGGGCGATTTCCGAAAGTTGTTGCAGTGCATCGGGAACTCCTATAGGGAGCGAATAACGCCGAACGCCTTATTCGAGAAAGATAAACTCTTTGACATTGAACAGTACATGGCACAGGTCGGTCCACGAGCGCGGATCGTCCGGCTTGCCGTAGGCTTTGTCCTGATCGCCCAAAAATGCGAGTGCATCCGCCAATTCCGACGCGGACACCGGCCTGCCGAACGCCTCGATAGAGAGCGTGCCGATCCGCTGTTCGGATGTCAGGCTGGGGAGCGCCAGGGTCTTCTTCGCCCAGACCTCCGCCTGCTGCTGAAACAGGGGATTGTTCATCAGGGCCAGTGCCTGCGCAGGCACATTGGAGACGCTGCGCCGTCCGATGCTGGTGAAAGGCACGGGATAGTCGAAGGCCAGGAAGAGGGGCGTCAGGAAGTTGCGCCGCACTCCGATATAGAGACTGCGGCGTCCATCGCCATCCAGCGGTCCACTCTGGCCAGGCCGTCCGCGCCCCACCATGAAGTCGGTGAGGTAGGGCATCACGCTTGGCCCACCCAGTTGGGGATCCAGACGCCCCGAGACTGCGAGCGCGGCGTCTCGGATACACTCTGCTTCCAGACGGCGGATATTGGCCCTGTGCAGCAGGCGGTTCTGCGGGTCCGCAGCGTCGCTTTTGGCATCGGCGCGGCTCGCCATACGGTAGGTTGCAGAGGTGAGCATCAGGCGATGCATCTTCTTCAGGGACCAGCCCTGATGCATGAACTCCTTCGCCAGCCAGTCGAGCAGCTCCGGATGCGTGGGCCGCTCACCCATGACACCAAAATCGTCCGGTGTCTTCACGATGCCGTCCCCAAAATGGTGCATCCAGAGCCGATTGACCATGACGCGCGGCAGGAGCGGATTGGTCGATGCGGTCAGCCGCTGTGCGAGTTCCATGCGGCCGCTGCCTGCCACCGGTACAGGCTGTTTGGGACCGTTCAGCGCCTCGAAGAAGCGGCGCGGCACCAGGTCGCCGGGCGTCTTGTAGCTGCCGCGGATATGGACATGGTCGTCTTCCGGACTGCCGTCGGTGATCGCCATGACGCGGTGTACTTCCGGCAGCGCCTTCTCGATTCCCTCCCGCTTCTTGAGCAGAACGGTGATTTCCGGCGTTGGGGTGGCCGTGCCTGCGGCAGTAAGCAGGGTATCGGTGCGCAGCATCCAGTCGAGGAGGGCGATGCGGTCGGCGGCTGGCGGAGTGGAGGCGAGTCTGTCGTCCTGCCAGGTCTGCAGGGTGGCCGCCAGCAGAGTGCGATAGGCGTGCGTCAGTCCTTCCATCGAGGCGACCGCCGGATTTTCGAGCATCTGCACCACGAGCGGATCCGGCGCAGGCGCAGGACTGCTTCCATCGGCAAAGAGGATACGGTCCAGTGCTATGCTGCCGTCCCCCCGGTCCAGCACTTCGATGTAGGCGTTGTGACCGACCCATTTGGTGACGTCCATCGTGTACCACGCCGGCTGCACATTACTGACGGCGATCGTCAGGCCGCCGTAGATCGGGTACTGAATGCGGTGAAAGCCGTCGATCACCAGATTGAGGGTGACGCCAGTGCCGGCAGCATGATAGAGAATATGGTTCTTCGAGATCGGAAACGTGTGCGAACGCAGTTCGCCCTGAAGCCGTCCGCTGAGCGCGCCGCTGTTCGCCACCCCCGGCCCCATGACCCCCATTATGCGCGAACTCGTGTTCGTCAGGGCGGTCAGAAGCCCGATCCGTTCCGGCGCGGTTCCAAACGCCTCACCGGACACATCCCAGTTCCGATAGCCGCCGGTGTGAAAATCTTCGAAGATGATCGCGTTCGCACTCGCCTTCTGCGTCTGTTCGATCTTACCCTTCAGATCTGCAGCGAGGGCATTGGCGCGCGTGCGGAAGGTCTCGGGCTTCTCACTGGCCTGCGCAATACCCAGTTGGAACCAGGGATAGAGCGGATTGGCCGGGTCTTTCGCGGCAACCTCCCGCAGGTATTTGTCCAGTGCAGGCAGCATGTTTGGCCCACGGTAGTGGCTGTCGTTCAGACCAGTCTGCTGGATTTGCGGTCCAGTGCGGAGCGCAAGCAGTCCCGCCTCGAACCGTTCCAGACCCTGCGCCTCTGCACTCGCCACGGCATGCACGACCAACGGCTGAAGCTGCGTCCTCGACGCTTTCAGATCCTCGACGCCAGGCCGGAACCGCTCCGGTGTCTCGATTATTGCCAGATGGTAGCGCGAACTCTTCAGGTAGCCGGAAAGCGCATAGTAGTCTTTGGTCGAGATGGCATCGAACTTGTGGTTATGGCAGCGCGCACAACCGACGGAGAGCCCAAGGAAGGTCTTCGAAAAGACATCGATCTGATTGTCGATCCGCTCGGCCTCGTCTACCTGGAGATCGACTGGCGAGTGTTTGCCCTCTCCAAACCAGAAAAAGCTGGTCGCAACCAGCGACTCGTCGATGCCTAATGTCGAGTTGATGCGCGGGTGCGGCAGCAGGTCGCCAGCGACCTGCTCCGTCACGAACTGATTGTAGGGCAGGTCCGCGTTTAGAGCGCGCACCACATAGTCGCGGTACATATAGGCGTTCGGCTTGTCGAAATCGAACTCATGCCCATCAGTCTCCGCATAGCGCGCGAGATCGAGCCAGTGCCGTGCCCAACGCTCGCCGTAGTGGGGAGACGCCAGCAGACGGTCCACAACCTTCTCATAGGCGTTCGAGCTGGTATCAGCGAGGTAGGCATCGATCTCCTGAGGTGTGGGCGGCAGTCCGATAAGATCGAATGTGAGGCGGCGAATCAGGGTGCGCCGGTTGGCATAGGGCGCGGGCTTGAGATGCTTCTCTTCCAGTTTTGCAAGGATAAAATTGTCGATGGGGCTGCGCACCCAGCTCTTATTTTTGACGACAGGGACGGGCGCAGCCTGCAGCGGCTGCCAGGCCCAGTGGCGTTTCCGGGTTTGAATGTCGAAGACTGCGACAGCTGCCGGACGATTCGCGCTTTTCGCGGGCCAGACCGCACCGTCCTTGATCCATTTCGTCAGTGCAGCGATGTCCTCTGCACTCAGTCTGCCCTTGGGCGGCATCTTCAGACTGCTGTCCTGATAGGAGACAGCATGCAGAATAAGGCTCTTCACGGTATCCCCTGGAACCAGCGCCGCCCCTCGTTTGCCGCCCAGCAGCAGGCCTTCCCGACTGTCCATTTGCATCCCGCCCTGCGCCATCTCATTGAGTTTGGCATGGCACTGGTAACAGTTCGCCGCGAGAACAGGCCGAACGCTCTTTTCGAAAAACTCGACACTTCCCGTACTGACCAAAACGGCAGCAGGACGAACAGCCTGGACAGAGGTTTTTGCAGGTTTTATTGGGGAGGTTTGGCTTTGTCCAGAGACAGGATCCGATCCTAACACCAGCAATGCAAGCAGTCCGGAAAAAAGGACAATGCCTCCCGCCATCGGCCGGATTTTGCGTACAGAGACGAAAATAGTCATTTTAAGAGCAGACCTCACCGAAGAGAACGAAATTGCGATGCAGAATGCATTCATTCTACCACTCCGGTTGGACCCGGTGCAAGCGCTTTGGCTGCAGGCAATTCTTCCCTGGCAAACGTAATTGCTGCAAGCTGTCGCTATTGGGACGTTCGGACGGCTCTCAAAGGACGCTGGGGAGGGTATACTTATCATAGATTGTTGAATTTGACGTCAAAGAGGCCTCTTTTCGGGTGCAGCAGACAGGTGCTGTTCGCGTATGTTAGAGTATCAGACGACGTGTTGTCTGCCCGAATGCCGGGCAGGCGTCTTCGGGAGAGTACGGATCATGATTGCGATCGTAGACTACGGGATGGCGAACCTGCGAAGTGTGGAGAAGGCGCTGCTTCAGGTGGGCGGCGATCCGGTCATCACTGGGGATCCTGCTGAAATCGCGCGCGCCGAGAAAGTGGTG
>JAYTGR010000097.1:0-7281 GCA_043733205.1 Chthonomonadaceae bacterium | reverse complement strand
CGCACCGCATGGTCAGGCCCATGAAGGCGGTCGCGGTGGTGTCGATGCGGTCCACGATATAGGCGGTGGCGTACTCTTCGGGGATCGCGCCGCCCTCGAAGTTGATAGGATGGTTGCGGTTGAAGCCCGAGGCGACCCGCTGGTCCAGCGTGGCGCTCGGCAGGAGATCGCCCGCCAGCTGCTGCACGACGAACTGGTCGTAAGGGAGATTGCTGTTGTAGGCGGCGATGACCCATTCGCGCCACCGCCACATATCGCGCTGACTGTCGATATGAAAGCCGTGGGTATCGGCATAGCGGGCGAGATCGAGCCAGGAGACCGCCATGCGCTCCCCATAATGCGGGCTGGCCAGCAGTCGATCCACGGCCTTCTCGTAGGCCTCTTTGCCGGTGTCCCCGACGAACGCGTCCGTCTCGGCCGGAGTGGGCGGCAGGCCGGTCAGGTCGAAACTCAGGCGGCGTATCAGCGCCGCGCGGCCGGCTTCCGGGGAGGGTTTCAGGCCCTCCTGGTCCAGCCGCGCCAGAATAAAGCGGTCGATCGGGTTTTTGACCCAGGCGGCACTGCGCACAGGCGGCAGGGCAGGACGCTTCGGCGGCACGAAAGACCAGTGGGCGTCGTACTTGCCGCCCTGCCCGATCCACTGCTTCAGGACCGCGATCTGCGCGGCCGTCAGCTTTTTGCCTGTACTGACCGGCGGCATGTGCAGCGCCCCCCCCGCCAGCACCCGCTGCAGGAGGGCACTGGCTCCAGGGCTGCCCGCGATGACCGCATGCCCGCCAGAAGCCAGCGGGCCGGCTGCGCCCTCCGCCGTATCGAGTCGCAGCCCCGCCTGCCGCTGATTCGGGTCGAAACCGTGGCACTTGAAGCAGTTCTCCGACAGGATCGGGCGCACATCACGATCGTAATCCACATGCACCAGCGCGGTATCCCGTTTGACAGGCAGTTTGGACTTCACGGCAGGCGGACCTGCCTGTGCCCCCACCCCCAGCCCAATCAATCCTGCCCATGCCAAACCGAACGTCCGGAAAAGTGCCTGAAAACCTTGCATAAGTCCACCTTTAAGTGTATATAGCGATAGTATGACACGACTTCTCTGTCTGACGATTATCCGATCCCTTATGTAACAGCGCCGTTAACAAACCAGGCCCTTACCAGGCACCTGGCTTGTACTCCTGCTGCTCATGCTGTAAATCTCACGCTGCTCTAACGCCTGCCCCCTATACTATAGGTATACACAAGAGGTGGAGCCAGTCTGAAAGCCGAGTGCCAGAGCATTCCACAGCAAACAATAATACAGAATCGTTAAGATGAGCGAAGATGTTGTGTGTACAGCCTGTTCTAGGAGCTGAGCAGGCCGCAGTGCCCTACTTTAGAAGGAGATAAGACAATTAATACGAACCAAAAGCACAACGGCAATACCACGAGCCGCCGAGAGTTTATCGGCAGGTCTGCGGTCGCCATGGCCGGACTGCTGGTTACCGAGCAGGGCGTCCATGCTGCGCCCCACCCGCCGCTTCTCATCGGCAGCGGCGAGCATACCTACGAAGTCTTCCACGACTGGCTCACCCCGCCGCCGGACATTCTCTTTGGAGATACGCAGGGTGTCGCCCAAGACTCGCGGGGACGTATCTATATCTCCCATACCGTCCATCCCGCCAGCATGAAAAAGGACGCCATCGTCGTCTTCGACGAGTACGGCAAATTCCTCAGTTCCTGGGGAGAACGTTTTGCAGGCGGCGGACATGGTCTGGACCTCCGCCGGGAAGGACACGAGGAGTTTCTCTACCACTGCGACACCGCCCACCGCCAGGTGGTAAAGACGACTCTGGATGGCCGGGTGATTTGGGAGAAAGGCGTGCCGCTGGAGGCGGGCGTTTATGGCAAGGACGGCAAAGAGCAGCCGTTCATCCCGACGAACGTCGCTTTCTCCCCTAATGGAGACTTTTATGTCACCGACGGCTACGGTTCGGACTGGATCCATCAGTACGATATCCGGGGCAGCTATATCAAGACCTTTGGCGGGAAGGGCAAAGAGCCGGGCAAGGTTCTCAACGCGCACGGCATCTGGGTGGACGAGCGCGGTCAGGAGCCGTATCTGGTCGTGGCCGACCGCGCCAACAGCCGCATGCAGTACTTCACGCTGGACGGGGCGCACGTAAAGTTCGTCTCCGAGGGGATGCGCCAGCCCTGTCACTTCCATATTCGTGGGGAGGAGATGCTGATTCCCGATCTCCGCAGCGTGGTGACGATTGTGGACAAGGACAATAAAGTCGTGGTCCAGCTCGGCGACGGGGATCCTTCGGCGCTGCGAAACCATCTGCGCCAGGACTTCCTGCCCGGCAAATTCGTCCATCCGCACGGGGCAAAGTACCTGCACAACGGCGACATTCTGGTAGCCGAGTGGGTGCCCATCGGCCGCGTCACCCTGCTGAAAAAGCGGCGCGCTTAGCCCCTTCCTGCTTCGGAGAGGAGACCTCTGTTTCCGCTGTCGAAGCGTTCCCAGAGACCGCCGCCCGGTTCGCGTAAACTTCCGTTGCGAACCGGGTCGCTAATCTGATATACTCTCTTCAGTACCCCCTGCTTAATTCCCGGAACCGCATCCCTTCCTGCCTGCGTCTATAGGACATCAGTGGGACGGTGGGTTCGTTCTGCGCGGTCTGTTCGGCAGTCTTCGGCCTGTCGGAGGAGGTTTTTGAAGGTGATGTTCCCGTATCCTGCCGTTTCGCGGCGCTGGTCTGTCTGCTTTCCGCTGCGGCAGCGGTTTGCGCTGCTGACGATTCTGCTGCTCGCCGGGCTGAGCGGCTGCCGAACCAAGAGTTTTCTCTCGACGCGCCAGGAGGTGGGGCTGGGCAAAGAGGCCGCACGGCAGGTGGAGCAGGAGTATCGTGTCGATACGGCTTCTCCCGATGCCGACCGTGTGCGCCGCGTGGGCCAGACCCTTCTGGAACACATGGACAAGCGGGATGTCCCCTATACCTTCAAAGTGATCGACGGCAAAGAGATCAACGCCTTCTCCCTGCCCGGCGGGCCGGTCTACGTCTACCGTGGCCTGCTGGACATGATGGGCGATGACGACGATGCCCTCGCCTGCGTGCTCGGTCACGAGTGCGGTCATGTCAACGGCCGTCATGCCGCCCGCCAGATCTCCTCGCAGATGACCACCAATCTCCTGCTGCTTGCGATCCCCAATCCGACCGCCGCCAATCTCGCCAGCGGCGCCGCCAGCCTCGTCAGTCTCAAGTACAGCCGCGACGATGAGTACGAGGCGGATCGCAGGGGCCTGAGCTATGCCCATTTCGCCCGCTACGACCCCAACGGCATGATTCGTTTCTTCGGCAAACTGCAGCGTCTCGAAAAGCGCGAGGGCGGCGCCGGTCCGGAATGGCTGCAAAACCACCCGGTCACCAAAGCCCGCATCGAAAAAGCGAAAGTGATGATCGAACGCAGCGATTTCCGTTACGGCCAGTAACAGCCCTCATTTTCTCTCCTTTTGAAAAATAGTGTGCGGTTCGCGGGAAGCCGCCGAATACCTGGCTCAGGACGCGTTTCTGCTGGCGTTCAAGGCGCTGCCGAAGCTGCAGGAGCCCTCCCGATTCGGCAGCTGGATCTGCTCCATCGCCCGGCACCGGGCGTGGAGAGTCGGCCGGCAGGAAGCGCGCCAGGAGCCGACCGAAGACAGCAAACTCGACATACTGATTCTGCGCCACAGCCCGCCCCTCGCCGCCTGTCCGGAGGAGACGCTGCTGCGCCGACGACTGACCACCGAGGAGGAGAAACCCCATGGGACGCCCGGAATCGAATCTGCCGGAGATACGCCGCATCCGCCGCCTGCTGCGCGAGACCGTCCGGCTGGCCGAACATGCCAGCCTGACAGGAAGCCTGGACAAAGGCGGCCGAATCGCTATCCGCCAGTACAACCATATACGTGAACATCTGCAGGAGATCGGAGCCATTCCTGAAGATCTTTTCCAGGATTTGGATGAGGACGAAGCCACTTTCGATGAACTCGGCATCGTCTGCGGGATGCTGGAAGGCTATCTGGCAGAGGACGATGAGATCCTGAACGAAGGCGCGAAGAGCTCCACGAAAGTTCAGGTCGGCATGGTCGGCCTGAAGGAGCTGGAAGATCTCAAGGAGATCGGCAAAGTCATTCGCGAAAGTCTGCCGGATTTTCTCCGTAAACATGCGCAGGGCGGGCCTTCCGATGCCATCCGAATCGAGATCGAGCGCACCATGGCGACGGCAGAGGCGGCCCGCGAATATGCACGCGAAGCGGAGCGGGAACTGCACCGAGCGGAGCGCGAAGCCGAGCGGGAGGTCCGTCACTCCGCGCGGGAGGCCGAGCGCGAGTTGCGCCATGCCGGGATGGAGGAGCAGAGATCGGCTCAGCAGGAGAGAGCACGAGAGATCGCCGAGATTACCCATCAGATTCAGGAGGTCGGGGAGAGGATGCGCGAGGCCGATCTGGAAAGCGGACAGCGCGAGGAACTGCTCCAGCGCCTCAATCATCTGATGACGACACTGCAAAAGATCGCGGAAGCCGCTCCAGACGAAGCGTGAGCAGCAAGAGCCTATCCCAATAGGCTCTTGTCTCAGCTTCGGCTATTTCGGTTTCGCGGTTTCGGTGAGGATCGGCTGCAGGGCGGCGGCGATGCCCGCTTCGCCGTTGCCCAGGTCGATGCCCTTATAGAGCCACCAGTCTTCGCGATGCGCAATGGCCTGCCCCGGTTCGACTTTTTCGAGCGGACCCAGCGACTCCATCTCCAGAAAGGCGTCGTTGGTAAACGTCTCATTGTTGCAGCCGAAATCGGGATAGGAGCGGCCCTTTTCGTAGCCGAACCGTTTCAGGAAAAGCGCGCCATTGTGCGAGTAGGCCGACCATCCCTGACGGTTCTGCAGACCGAGTTTCTGTGGCTCCTTGTTGGTTTCGTCCTGACGCAGCGTCAGGAAGGCTTTGCCCAGCATCCAGCGTGGGTCTGTCAGGTTCGTATAGCCCCAGAGCACCATCGGGCGGACAGGCAGCAGTTCGTCGTCGTGCGACTGGAACGGCTCCTGCGGGAAGACTGCTGTTCCCCCTTTGTTCATCGCGGAGAGCGACCAGCAGGCCATTTCGGTGGCGAACAGGCCCTTGTTGGTCAGCTTATGCTGAACCGTGACATGCGATCCCACCGGGTCGAGTGTGACCCAGATCTCCTTCTGAATGCCTGTCGCTTTCTCCGGGGCCTCGATGAGCTTCACAGTCGTGCCTTCGATCACCACCTGAACCGGATCGTTGTCTGGCATATAGGTGCGCGGGATCGATTCGGGGGCATGCCACAGCCGGTGTCCGCCTCGGATCAGCCACTGCCCGAACTCGGTCTTCATCCCGCCCTCGAGAGTGGCGAACACATTGTCCTCATCCTTGCCGCCTGCGAGCGCGTAACGCAGGATGCGCGGCCCATAATCTGCAGCAAGGATCAGTTCCACAACGCCGTTGCTCATGCGGATATTGTTGGGAGAGCCCAGATAAGCCACTTTCTGCTCGATCTTCACATTCTGGGCGATCGCACTGCGCGTTCCGCCAGATACTGCCAGCAGCGCCAACAGACACACCATTCTTCGGGTCATCGATGTCCTCCGGAGTCGTTTTGAAAGGCTCATTTGAGATAGCTTCAAGGTTCTAGTTTGCGCAGCAGGGCCGTAAGGCGCTCCGGATCGTCCCGCAGGAGCATAGCGAGCTGCTTGCCCATACGCACCAGGTAGGCTGTGTCTCGATCGCGATAGAGATAGGCGCTGCGCAGGCAGGCGGCGATCAGTTCGTCCGGGCTGACCTCCCCGGTGGGCACGAGCAGCGGCCGCAAAAAATCCGAATTTTCGGTCAGGGCACGAACCTCGGCGGGCGTGCATTCCCAGACGCGGGCATGGAGACGCGGAGGACGTGGCGGCAGATGAGAGCGGACACGGCCATCCTGTGCAAAGCCGACATGGAGAGCGGCGAACTCCGTGGCCAGCAGCGCGACGATCTGCGGCTGCTGTCGGTGCAGTTCGTCCTCTTCCAGCCCATATGCGGCGGCCCGCCGCCCCGGCTCGATACTGCCGGTCAGCGCAAAGCAGACCAGTGCATAGAGCGTGCCGTCCACCGCCTCGGTGTCGAGGGCAGGCATGGACGCCGGAAGCGGGTCGGCAAACGGATCGACTTCCCGCAGCGCGGGAGGATCCGAAGCCGGCTGCCGTACCGCGATGGGCTTCGTTCCCGGCGGCAGGATTTTAACGAACGTACCGAAGTCCGGCGGCAGATGCAGCCTCTCCGGCGGACACTGCGCTGTGAAACGCGTGGTGCTGGCCTCGATGACCTCTCCGGCAGGCTGTGCGAATAGTGGATATGTGACGGATGTTCTCCTCGGAGCAGACCCTACAAAGGCGGTTTCGGCCTGGGCGAAATGGTGGATGCGGGTGCCACAGCCGGACGCATCCTTACGCCCTGGATCGAACGCGGCACAAAGCCCTGGACAGGATGTTTCCGAGAGACGATACCGACGTCAGGATACCGATAGCGCACCGTGAGCAGCGAAGGTGTCTGTGCGGACGGCCGCAGTTCGCCTATCTTGATAGGCGGCGTCCCAATAAATGTCTCATAAATGTCGATATCGTAGTTCTTGTCGAGGTCCGTCTGCGCCTCCTGATGGAGCATCAGAGCGATGCGGTCGATATTCCAGGGTTCCAGCCGGGCCGGAGTCAGCAGATGGATCCTTCCGTCGGGCATGATGTGGACGCCGACGGCCTTGCCAGGCTCGTGTTTGCGAAATCGCTGCTGGAAGAGAAGCGCGAAAACCTGTGCCCGCACGGCCGGTGTCCCTTCCGGAAGCGATTTCCGGAGCAGGGCGGCCGTAGGCTGCCAATTGGCGAAATCGTTTTCAGGGTCGAGGCCTTCCCGCACCGAGCTGGAGGCCCAAAGAAAATAGCTTGAGATCCCCAGCAGTGTGAGGATAGCGATGATGACAGGTTTACGTTTCATTCGGATGCCCCTTCCCAACCCCGTGAGGACACGCCCTGCGCCTTTCCCATGTCCTGATTGAAATTCCGTCCGTGTTCGCTCTTGTCCACTACGCACCGTCCGTAAAAATCGTCAGCAGCTTTCTTTCACAATTCACCACCTGTCTTGAGATTCCTGCCCTGTTTTCCTTCTATAATAGAATGATCGCTGTGCGCAGTCTTCAAGTCGGTAGGAACCGTTTGCTTTTGGCGTCTGTTCTCTCTTAAGAGGCGCGTGTTTTGTATTTCCAGAAGGCGGCTTTCCGCCAG
>JAYTGR010000096.1:0-2605 GCA_043733205.1 Chthonomonadaceae bacterium | reverse complement strand
AAGGTACTTTCGCTCACAGAAAGGTTCATCTCTGGCAGGGCGGAAACTGATGGAGAGGGAAATATGGATCCAACTCTTTTAGAGTTAGATCCGACATCGTTCTGTGCGCCCTCCCTCCGTTGTCCTTATCCTGTCCCTTCAAGCCGCCGCCCCTAAAGGAGCCGCCTGAGAGGGGATGTTAAGACCCCTGAAGGGGCCTGGGAGAACTGTAAAGGAGATCGAGGCTCCCCATTAGAAAGCGCTGACAGCCTCATCATTTCCGCGCACAGACCTGTTTACGCCGGACCCAGGCCCCTTCAGGGGTCTTGCCAAAGACAGACCGCTCCTTTAGGAGCGGGCAGAGTGGGGAGAACTCCCTTGTCTTTAAGGGCAGCATAAGTCCGGTGGCAATTGGAATAGGATCAGGTTTTGAGGAAGTTCTGCAGGATCTCTTTGCCGTTGGGGGTGAGGGCGGACTCGGGATGGAACTGGACGCCTTCTATTGGAAAGTCGCGATGCCGGACGCCCATGACTTCGCCTTCGGCGGTCTCCGCAGTGATCTCCAGGCAGTCCGGCATGGTGCTGCGTTCGATAACGAGCGAATGATAGCGGGTGGCCTGGAAGGGGTTGGGCAGCCCGGCGAAGACGCCCTGACTGCTGTGGTGGATGAGAGAGGTCTTGCCGTGCATGATTCGGTCGTTGCGCACGACGTCGCCGCCGAATGCCGCCCCGATGCTCTGATGCCCGAGACAGACGCCGAAAATTGGGATATGCCCGCCGAATCGCCGGATGAGCGGTACACAAACTCCGGCTTCATTGGGCGTACAGGGGCCGGGAGAGAGCAGGATGCGTTCGGGCTGGAGGGCGTCGATCTCATCGAGCGTGATCCGGTCGTTGCGCTGCACGACGACTTCGGCTCCCAGTTCCCCAAGGTACTGCACCAGATTGTAGGTGAAACTATCGTAGTTGTCAATGACAAGTATCATCGCTGTCTTTCTCTCGGAACCGTTCGGATTAGAACCTTTCGAAGCGTTCGACATCCATGACGAAGCAGACAGCGCCGCCGACCTGGACTTTCACGGGGCTGGGCATGAAGGTTCCGGCAGGGGCGGCATCGGGCGGCAGGACGTTGACGAACTGTTCGCGCGTCTTGCAGCTGTCGCTGATGACCTGAACCAGGCGTTCGACCTCTTTGCCCTCGACGCCGATGAGCAGGGTCACGTTGCCTTCGCGCAGGAAACCGCCGGTGCTGCCGATCTTGGTGAACTTGAAACCGTTGCGCAGAAGAGCTTCCGTGATCTTGTTCTTGTCGCGGTCGTGAACGACGGTGATGACCAGTTTCATAGTTGTATTCCCTCAGAGGATAGATTGCCCGGCCGTCAGGAACCGGCGGCGGATGCGGAGTGTGTGTGCAGACGGTTCCAGATCCGCCGATGCAGAGCCTCTACGGACTGCGTGGCATCCAGAACACAAAAGCGCTGCATATCATTCGCCGCCTCGTTCAGGAATCCCTTCCGAACGCGCTCGTGAAATGCAAGCGTTTCGCTCTCCATACGATTGCGGTCGCTCTGTCGTTCCAGACCGACCGTCGGCTCGAGGTCCAGCAGGAAGGTGAGATCCGGAAACAGCCCGCCTGTCGCAAAAGTGTTGAGCCGATGGACGACATCGCGTCCAAGTCCCCGGCCGTATCCCTGATAGGCGAGACTGGAATCGGTAAAGCGGTCGCAGAGGACCACCTCGCCCGCTGCAAGGTGCGGACGAATGACGCGTTCCACATTCTGCGCCCGAGAGGCGAGGAACAGCAGCAGTTCCGCGCGCGGCGTCATCTCTTCGTGCAGCACCAGTCTCCGCACCGCTTCCGCCAGGGCATCGCCGCCCGGCTCCCGCGTGACGCAGACCGTCCGGCCGTCGCTCTCCATGGCGGTTTTCAGGAGCGCGATCTGCGTCGTCTTCCCCGCACCCTCGACACCCTCAAAGGTAATAAACAGACCGCTCATCGCTGCTCCGTCAGACAAAAAGACTCCTCATCGGCGGACTGTCTGCCGCCAACAATGCGTTCTCCTGCCCCGTTGAGCGCAGGGGCTCAGCGGGGCAGGGGATGGGTTAACTGCCGATGGGCAGGATGCGGACGCGCCGCTGTGGATCGACGCCGACGCTTTCGGAGGTGAGCTGATGGCGCTCTACGATCTGATGCTGCAGGCGGCGGGTGTAGGAGTTGGCCGGGGCCAGCTCTATCGCTTCGCCGTTGCGTTTCACCAGTTCGACCGCATCCTGCACCTCGTTCAGTCCTTCGTCGAGCTCGTCCTCCGTCTCCTCGAAGATCTCCGGTTTCATCCCGAAGATCTCGCGGACACTGTTGGCGATCTGCGCGTAGGTGTTGCTGCGGACGACCGATACCGGCAGCCGGCGCTGAGACGCTTCGCGCATCTTGCCGGGTTCGCGTTTGTAGGTCGCTTTCAGGGCGATCACCACATCGGCATCGGCGATGTCACGGGCGATATAGGCCGGGAGATGGCTCTCGACGATGGCCCGATCCAGACGGCTCCGACTGACGCCGTAGGGAAAGATCCGAACCGTCGCCGGGAGCGGCTTCGTGGCCGGAGCGGCGGAGACCGCTTCGGTTCCG
>JAYTGR010000095.1:0-7291 GCA_043733205.1 Chthonomonadaceae bacterium | reverse complement strand
GAAACGAAACTAAGAGCAGCGGACCGGCAGAGTTTCCGGCGGGTCGGGCCGTGGTCGGGTTTGGGATTCGCCATCTGCCGGCAGGCGCCAACAAGCATCTTATGGGCCTAATCCTGAATGCCCAGCTCTACGATCGCGCCCTGTCGGCAGCAGAGGTGATGGCCGACTATCGCTCCAGTCCTGCAGCCATTTCGCAGGCCGATGTGCTTGCCGCTCTCTCCCCGGCGGATCGTGTCCTGGCGGCGCAGCACGCACAGAGCGCGGCGGCCCTGGATGCAGAGATCGCGGCGCTCGGTCCGACGCCGCAGGGTTCGGAGGTGCAGGCCGCCTGGAGCGAACTGGCCCGCGCCCTCTTCAATTTCAAAGAGTTCATCTATATCCACTGAGGCTGGCCGGAGGAGATCGCCGCATGTCAGACAACGTTAAAAACGTTCCTAACGTTAAATCGGGGCGAAGTTTCACGCGGAGACAGATGCTGCAGGCCTGTTCGACCGGCTTCGGGGCCGTCGCTCTCTCGGGCCTTCTGGAGGCGGAGGCACGCGCCGCTGCACCGGACCATGCGGTCCCCGGCGCGCTCAGAACGCTCCCCTACCCTGTCAAGGCGAAACACGTCATTTTCCTGTTCATGTCCGGCGGCGTGTCGCACGTCGATTCGTTCGATCCCAAACCGCGCCTGCGCCAGGAGCACGGCAAACCGATGCCCGTGAAAATCGAACGCACGATGTTCAACAACAACGGCACCATCATGGGCAGTCCGTTCGAGTTCACGCCTTCGGGAAAGAGCGGTATTCCGATCAGCAGTATGTTCCCGCAGATCGCCAAAGTCGCGGACGAGCTGGCGGTCATCCGATCCATCACTTCTTCGGTTAACGAGCATGCGCAGGGCAACTTCTTCATGCACACCGGTTTCCCGCTCATGGGCTATCCGAGCGCCGGTGCCTGGGCCTCCTACGGCCTGGGCACCGCAAACCGCGATCTGCCCGGCTATGTCGTGCTGCAGAGCGGCCATGCCGTGCCTCCACACGGAGGCGTGAGTCTCTACAGCAACGGCTTCCTGCCGGCGCAGCACCAGGGCACGATCCTGAAGGCGGATCAGAAGGAAGCCATCCACAATATCCGGCCCCAGGATTCGGATGCTGCCCAGCGCCGGCGGCTCGATCTCGTCCGGCAGTTCGACACCGCCTATCTGGCGCAAAGCGCGGCGGACATGCAGGTCGAGGGCGCGATCCACAACTGCGAAACCGCCTTCCGAATGCAGAGCGCCGTTCCGGAACTCTGCGACATCTCAAAGGAATCGCCCCAGACGCGTCAGCTCTACGGGATCGATTCTGCCAACCCCGAACTGGCGGCCTATGCGCGTCAGTGTCTGCTGGCACGCCGCCTCGTCGAACGCGGCGTCCGCTTCATCGAGCTAAGCTGTCTTACCCAGAGCATCGGCGCGGGCGGGGCGCCCAACCCGTGGGATCAGCACGGCGATCTCGAAAAAGGCCACGGTGCGATGGCCCGACAGGTGGATCAGCCCATTTCTGCGCTGATACAGGATCTGCGCACACGCGGTCTCCTCGACGAAACACTGATCGTCTGGGCTGGTGAGTTCGGCCGCACTCCTTTCTCGCAGGGCAGCAGCGGCAGGGACCACAATCCCTACGGCTTCAGCGTCTGGCTGGCAGGCGGAGGCGTCAAAGGCGGCACGATCTATGGCTCTACCGACGACCTCGGCTACTACGCCGTAGACAAGATCTGCACCATCTACGACCTCTGGGCCACGGTCCTCCACCAGATGGGCGTAAACCACGAACAGCTCACCTACCGCTACGGCGGCCGCGACTTCCGCCTCACCGACGTGCATGGTCACGTCCTGAAAGACATCCTTGCATAAATGCTGCGAGAAGGAACGTCCGCCTCGATTGTGGAACATCGGAAAGTAACGGAATATTTTCAAAAGGCGGATTTGTTCGGATCCTGGTTGGACTCCTGCGAAGCGACTGCGCCCGCAAACAACACATCGGCTTCCGTTGCGCCCTCCTGCGGTATCACATCGATCACGGCCAGTCGGTTCATGGTAATCGTGCCGGTCTTGTCCACGCAGAGCACGTCCATCGTCGCGGCATCCTCCGCCGCGCTGATGCGGGTGACCAGCACGCCACGTTTCGCCAACTCCTTCGCTCCGACCGCCATGCTGACCGTGAACATGACGGGCAGAGCGACCGGCACGGCGCTCATTAGCAGCACCAACAGGAGCGGAATCATCGGCAGGAGCGGCGCGTGTCGGACCAGTGACAGGACAATCACGATGCTCAGCAGTCCGCCGACGATGAGAAACATCCAGCGCACGAGTTTGCTCACCACCGCCTCAATATGAAGTTTTGGCCGCGCCTGCTGCACAAGTTCCGTGGTGCGACCAAAATAGGTCTTCGCGCCGGTCAGCAGGACCACGCAGTTGCCTTCACCGCGACGAACGATCGATCCCGAAGACAACACTTCGCCGGGCGCCCGGTCCACATCTTTCGATTCACCGGTGAGCGCCGACTGGTCTACCGCCAACACTCCGGTGAGGAGTTTTACATCTGCCGGAACGATATCACCGGATCGCACGCGCACGATGTCGCCGGGCACCAACTCCCTTGCGGGAACGACCTGCCAAGTCGAATCGCGCAGAACGCGCGTACTGAAACGATGGGGACCTGGCGCGACATTACTCTCGTGTTGTACGGTCGTCCGGTCACGCTTCAGATCAAGACGCGTGTGGTCCTGCAGCGCACTCTGGGTGTGAAGATGCGTCTGGTTGCGGTCGCCTGGGAAGAAGGTCCGGTCGTTTTCTTCTTCAGCACCGACACGACGATGACGGCGGAGGCGATCGTTACTGCGGTGGGCGCTCGTTTTGCGATTGAGACCGGTTTTCGCGATGCCAAGCAGTCCTTCGGCTTTTCGACGTATCAGGTGCGTCGTGAGGAACGCTTTGTTCGTCTTTTGCATTTGTGTTTATGGGCGCAGACGCTGCTGCGTCTTTCCTGCTGGCACGCCAAGCCCGAGCCGATCTATGGAGCCTGGCGCAAAGTGCTGCCTTACCTGATCTGTGACGAGGGGCCTGGCTTCCCGCCTGGCTTCGACTCGCGCACAGCCGCCAACACGGGTCTGGAACTCATCGACAGCACGGCGCGCTGGGATTTGCGCGGCGAACTCTCTTACGAAAACCGCGATCGGGGCGGCGGGCGTGTGATCGTCACATTCCCGGTAAAAGCGCCCGCTGGCTTCTGAAACATGCTCAGCATGGAAGGCTGCCTGCCCCTGGATGCGCGAGAAGACGCAGGAACACCGTACCACCCCCTAGGGCTTGTGTCAATATAATCGATATGCATACACTTTAGATCTTTTATGGGGTAATGTCATGATAGGCCGCATGTGGCCCGCACACTCTCTAGGAGGTCGGCATGACAGAGCAAAGCACAATTTCTCTAGCACCGTGGACACCCGAACAGGTTAAGGCCCTCAACGCCTACCAAAAAAACCCGGACTGTGCCACATACCGATGTGACAAAATAGGTTGTTTTGCGCCCTCGGTAGCCACAGAGCGGGGGTGGCGCTGCCCCGACTGTCGCACATACAGCACGGAAGCGTCCGCACTTCACACGACATATTCCGATCAAGACTCTCTGTACTCCCTGCGGGAAGGTGACTGAACACCATACGCCCGATAGTGCGCCAGTCGGAATGCTGAGTCACATTCATCACGGGCTGCTGCCTGCCCCTCCCGTATAAATGGGATGAACGTCAGCACCCGACTGCGCGGGCGATAATCTCGGAACGGCGGAACGGAGAGAATGATGTCAGACGAGCTAAGAACACGATAGCACCGAGTACGTTATCCAATTTGCCAGTTGCCCCTCTGCCCGATAGCGTCCAGAAGTGGCGGCGTATGGTGCGTGTCCGTAACACGCTCATAGGATGTTGGCTGGCAGGACTTGGCACTGAAATCCTTCTCTTCCCTCTCATAAGCGTTCCTTCAATCAAGCCTTACTTTCTCCCAGGGATGGGAGTGCTCACCGCATGGTGGTTCGGCGCGTGTCTGGCTGCCTTGCTATTCAACTCCCGTATTGAAAAACATATCCAGCAGACATTCCGCAGCAAAAACCTGACCATTCTGGGCTGCTGGATCGACACTCTTTTTGCGCCTGCCTCGACAAAGGGTTTTCCCCAGGCACGGGCGAGGTGTTTTGCAGAGGCGCGGGCGGGATTGCTGGAACAGCTGCCGCTCCTCACCGAGGAAGCAGCCTATCTTCTGCGTGCCAGCGAGCGTAAAGCCCTGTACCAGACGTTTCAAGTGCCGGATCAGGAACTGATCTCTGTGGTGCTCCGGGCCGTGCCCGTCCTTGGCGATGCTCGTGCGCTGCCGTTCATCCGGCATCTGGCAGAGGGTAAGGGAATGGCAGCCACGAATGGACAGCTGCAGGCGGAGGCTCAAATCAGCCTCAGTCGGCTCCAGACTATCCTCGATCTCAGCAAAGGCTCTCAGGGGCTCTTGCGCGCCTCCCGCGCTCCGCAGACCCCGATGGAACAGTTGCTCACGCCCGCTCAAGGTAACCATGAGACTGACCCAAAGGAACTCTTGCGAGCAGAAATTCAGAAATGATGCTGCAGGCGTGCCGAGCAAAGCACTCAGCAAGACATTTGCCTCTTGAATAGAACACGAACCTGCGTCGGATCAAGGTAATGTCCAAGACGTCGGGATCGCTGAGGAACAGGCCAGGGAGGGGAACCATGACAAATGTATCTGGTGGACCGAGGCTGGTCGAACAGATGATCAATGAAGTGGCGCAGCGGGCGCGGAGACTGCGTGCTTCTTTTCGAGCACTTCTGTGGACACTGTTGCCGTGCGCGATTATATTGCTGTCGGCTCCATTGATAATCCCGTATCTCGCCCCACCCCTCAGCACTATTCTGAACTACTGGATGATGCGACCGGCGCTTCCTATACTTCCGGTGACTACTTGGCTGTTCGTTGAGATGGCACGTGCGAACGGGTTATCCTCTAAACTCAATGCCATCTTCGCAGCCGAGCACAGCGATGCGCGGCCCTGCGTTTCTTACTCTGCAATCGGTCCCTTGCTGGACATGCTGATGTCAGGCGGACTAAATTTCAACTTCATTCAGGTGCCGACAGTGTTTCTTGGCGACTTATTGAAATCTGTTCGGGTGGAAGATGAAGTTGTCCTTACCGCAAACCAGCGGAACTATCTCCACGAACTGATGATCCAGGGACATTGGCACCATGACTGGCTCAAAGTATATGGCGGCCCCAGAATGGAGGAGACAGTGCGTTGCAAATTGCGCCCTTTGGTAATCGGTTCTCTCCCTGTGCTCGGCGACTTGTCTTCTATCCCGGTGCTGGAACGATTTGCCAGGAAGACGAACGATCCTGACCTACGGCAATTAGCACTCCAGTCCGTCGAGCAAATCCGTGAGCGAATGAAGTACGGTCCCGACCAGATGCTGCGCGCCAGTCGGGCACCGGAGCGCCCTGACACGCTACTCCGCGCTGTCTCCGGTGACAAGCCGCAAAACCGGAACGGTCATCAACTCCTGCGAGCGGACAAACCGGAGACCTTCTCGCGTATGGCTCGGTCTTTATTGCGCCACCCGATCACCATGTGCTTGTATGTGAAGGAGGGATTCTGGCGCTCTCTTCGGCCCCAAAAGTCCATTTCACGCGTCCTGCTGCCGACCCGCTCTTTCTTTCGGCAGCCAAACTCTACGGAAAGAATGCTGTCGGCGTGGTGCTCACGGGAGGAGACGGCGACGGAAGCGACGGCATTCGGGCCATCAAGGAAGCCGGCGGGACAACTATCGCTCAGAATGAGGCAACCTCCGAGGAGTTCAGTATGCCGCGCTCCGCTATAGAAACCGGTGACATCGATTTCGTGGTACCGCTCGCTGGCATTGCTCCTCTGTTAGTCCAACTCGTGCGAACATTACAGAAGGATCGGAGAAGAGATGAAAACTCGGTCGCTCTTTAGCAGAAGCCGGTTTTGATTTCCAGAGGCGAAGAGGCAGAGGGGTTAGCCCATCGATCCGTAAGTGACAGTGCGTAAAGTGGGATGGCTGTGCAACGCAGGGTTCAGAAGGAGGCGAAGGAAGACTTGGCCTCTTTCAGAAGCACCCGCCCATACTGCGGCATTTTTAGAATGACGCGGCCTCCGCCTTCCCCTCGCGTTTCAAAGACGATGGAACCGGACAGGTCCGTGCGCGCCATTTGACATGCCATCTCCAGACCGTGATTGCTCATCGTGTCGGGGTCAAAACCCTCTGGGAAGCCAGGGCCGTCGTCCTCGACCATGAGTTCGGCATCCTGGTCGTTCGCACGGAACGTGATGTCTACGGTACCGTGCCCATGCTTAATGGCATTGGTGATGATCTCATTCGCAATTAGGCAAAGACTAGCCGCCTGACTGACAGCGAAGCGAGCGTGGTCGCCCCTAAACGTAATCTGAGTTCTCACCGTCGCCTGGACAAGAGGAAGCAGTTTATTGAGCACCTGCAACGCATCGAGCGAGCGAGCCTCAATGTCTCGTTTTGACTCGTCTGTGAGGAGGTCATGGAGTTGGGAGAGTGCCTGAACCTGAGTGCCAAGGCGCATTACAACGCTCGTCGGAACCGTTGCTGAGGCTTCCATTACCTGCATGTCGATCATGGCGGCAATCATCTGCAGGTTGTTCTTCACGCGGTGGTGAGTCTCTGACATGGCGCGGCGCAGCCGGGCGTTGAGCGCCAGGGTTTCCACTTGTGCTTTCAGGATTCGCGCTGACTGCGCGGACTGTTCCGTGATGTCTCTGGTTATCACGCTGGCCCCAATCAGCGCCCCTTCCAAGTTTCGGAGCGGAGATATGCGGGTATTGACTTCGATCAGCGTGTCGTCTCTTCTCTTGCTCATAGTATCAAAGGGCGCGATGACCTCTCCGCTCCGAAAGCGGTTCATCACCCCGTCGTATTCGGCGACATGTGTGTCAGGCACAAATTTGCCATATGGCTGGCCGACAATCTCCGCTGCCGTGTATCCGTAAAGCCGCTCGCCCGCCTCATTCCAGGTGAGGATGATGCCGCTAACGTCCTTGGAATAGATCAGATCGTCGGACGTAGAGACGATAGCGGCCAGGCGTGCCTGCTCCGCCTCCAGCATCCTGCGTTCGGTGATGTCGCGAATGTTACACTGGATCACTTCCGTACGATCTTCTGTGTAGACGTTACAAACGAACTCCACCTCCCTTACTTCGCCTGTTTTCGACTGAAGCGGCAG
>JAYTGR010000094.1:0-2609 GCA_043733205.1 Chthonomonadaceae bacterium | reverse complement strand
CCGCCAGATAGCGATGACATCCCTGCAGGATCGCGTCCGCGTCCTCCTCAGTCCCGCCCTCACGCACCCAGAAATAGACCATGTGCAGAAACCCTGTTTTCGCTCCCATGCGCGGACACCCCCTGATTAGAATTCGAACCGCCTCTATTTTACCCCGTTTGCCGACGGAGGTCAGCCGGCCGCTTCGGGCGCGGCGAAGAGCGAGACCTGCTCCGGCTGTTTTGCTCCGGCTTCCAGTGTCAGCAGGATCTCTTTCCGGGAGAGGCCGCCGCCGTAGCCGGTCAGTTTACCGCTCGCGCCGATGACGCGATGGCAGGGAACGATGATCGAGATCGGATTGCGCCCGTTGGCGAGCCCCACCGCGCGGGAGGCGTTGGGACTGCCGATCCGTCGGGCCAAGGCGCCATAGGAGAGGGTCTCTCCGTAGGGGATACGGCGGAGTTCCTGCCAGACCTTTTGCTGAAACTCGGTGCCCTGCGGAGCCAGCGGCAGATCGAACTCCGTCCGCTGCCCAGCGAAATAGGCAGCGAGCTGCCGCTTCGTCTCTGCGAAGGGCTGTGCGCCCGACTGTTCTATCCAGTCTGCTTCCACCTCCGGCCCGTGCCGGTGTTCGGCCATGTAGAGCCCGGTCAGCGCCGTCCCATCCGATGTCAGCAGCAGGGGCTGAACCGGACTGTCATAGCAGGTGTAAAATGTCATGCTGTCTGCTCCTTCGATCTGTTTTCCAGAGATTTCCACAGGTGCATCGCGGCATAGGCGCGCCAGGGCCGCCATTTTTCCGCTTCTGCCAGCAGGAGGCGAGGCGTGAGGCTGCCCATGGCTTTGCGAATGGCGAGATCGGTGTGCGGGAAGGCGTCGGGCTGGCCCAGAGCGCGCATGGCCAGATACTGCGCCGTCCATTCCCCGATGCCGGGGAGGGTCTGCAGCCGTGCCAGCGTCGCTTCCGTCTCCACGCCCGGTTCCAGGCGCAGGCGTCCGGTCGTGAGTTCGCGGGCGAGAGCGCGGATCGCCTCGGCGCGGGCGGTCACGATCCCCAGCGCGGTCAGATCGGCGGTTTCGGCTGCGGCGATCTGTTCTGGTGTCGGGAAGAGATGTGTCAGCGCTGCGAAAGGGGTATGGATCGGCTCTCCGAACCGCGCGGCCACACGCGCCGCCAGTGTCGAGGCGGCTTTCACACTGACCTGCTGTCCGAGGACGACGCGCACACCCATCTCGAAGCCGTCGAACGCGCCCGGCAGCCGCAGACCAGGATGCGCTTCGGCCAGCGCCCCAAGATGCGCGGCGATCCGCTGCGGCTCGGCGTTCAGATCGAACAGCCGCCGCACACGCGCCAGGAGCGGCAGCAGAACAGGCGCGAGGGATGTCGATACATCCAGACGCAGTGCAGCGGCGGCCGAACTTCCTGCAGCCGGCTCCGCCGTCAGCCAGCCGGTGTGTCCGTTCAGGCGCACGGTGCGCAGATAGCGCCGGCCTTCCATCGCCTCGACCCCACACGAGGCGCGTCCTGCCAGAAAGGCCAGGAGCGAATCCCAGTCCAGCGGCGGACGATAGGCCAGTTCGAAGGTCAGGATCGTGGGGACCGTGGCCGCAAGGCGTGTCTTACGCAGTTCGGTTGGGCTGAGACGATAGCGTTCGCGGAACAGCGCGTTGAAGCGGCGCAGACTGGCGAAACCGCCGGCATACGCGACATCGGTTACGCTCAGATCGGTATCGGTCAGCAGCCGCTTCGCCAGCAGCAGACGCTGTGTCTGCGCGAGCGCGATGGGAGAGACGCCGAAAGCGCTTTCGACCACCCGGCGCAGATGGCGTCCGGTGACGCCAAGCTCCTGCGCCAGATCCTCCACCCCTCCCACACTCAGCGCGCCCTCTTCTATGCGCGTGTAGGCCGCCGCCGCGAGGCGGCTCGTCGCATCGACCGGCGCGCGGCCGGGCGCGAGTTCCGGCCGGCAGCGCAGGCAGGGCCGAAAGCCCGCCTTCTCCGCAGCCGAGGCGCTGGCGAAGAAGCGGCAGTTCTCCTGTCGCGGCGTCTTCGCGGTGCAGATCGGGCGGCAGTAGATTCCTGTCGTGCGCACCCCGACAAAAAACTCCCCGTCGAAGCGCGAATCCCGCGCCTGCAAAGCCTGATAACAGTTTGTTGTTTCGAGTTCCATGCCCTTACTGTAGCACACGCCAAGCCTTAGTTATCGCCGTTTTCGGACATTCAAAACAGACTCTGCGGTGCAGGCAAAGCGGGCGGTTCGAGGGTACAATGTTGGCATTGTCGGCTCACGAGGCCGCTGTAACACCGTAGGGAGAAAACCTAACTCATGCCCGAGACAAATCCCGTCCCTGAAGAGCTTCCCGATTTCGAAACGATCTGCGCGCATCTCGGGGAGGATAGAACCCGTTATCAAGGCGCGGTCATTCCGCCCATCTACCAGAACTCCCTGTTTACCTTTCCGAACTGCGAAGCCTGGGCGGGAACGTTTGCGCTGGAGGGCGAGCCTTATCACTACACGCGCGTCTCCAACCCGACCACCGAGATCGTCGAAACCAAGATCGCGGCGCTGGAAGGCGGGGCGCGGGCGCGCTGCTTCGGCAGCGGCATGGCGGCGATCTCTGCGGCGATT
>JAYTGR010000093.1:0-7314 GCA_043733205.1 Chthonomonadaceae bacterium | reverse complement strand
GGTTCAGCCTGGAAAGTTGTGCGCTCAGAATATCCGTCAGCAGAATACGCGACGCCTTCCCGCCGCGCATCTCCAGCGCCTCTTTCCGCGTCAGGTACCGATAACCAAGGCGAGAGAGCAGAGCGACAGCAGGCATCTGCGACTGCTCCCGCTCCGTCCCATCGAACCCGACCTCATCCATAGGAGAATCTGCGCTCATACCGCAAACTCCTTGACCCGAACCTGCCCGTTCAGCAGCTTCTGCATCAGCCCCTGCTTCTGCTGTCTCAGTGCCTCCAGTTCACGGCGCAGCAGAACTATCTCCTCATTAAACAGGCTCAAAGCGTCGGCCATACGACTCTCTTCCCGACTATCGACAGGCACACGAAGACGCATTGACGCTACATCTTTTGCGCTGACTGCAGGGAAACTCGACCCCGATAGGCATTGACTAAATTGTTGCCCCGCTTCATCTGTAAAAAGCCACTCGTATATGTAACGAGGATCATGCCCCTCTTTTGTAGTGAGAACAGCGAAACCCGTAGAGCAAACTACATCCTGTGGCTTCCAGTTAATAAGTGCAAAACCCTGCAAGTAAGGTCTAACAGTTGCCACAAGGATGTCGCCTAAATTGACATGGCGTCGAGCCCGAGACGGAGCATATTGGAAACTTATGGAAGTTCTTGGTATTGTTATGGCGCCTTCACTAACTGCGGAGAGGTCAATGTAAGTGAAATGGAAATAAGGCTCAGTGTTTTCTGGAAGAGTCTTGGCGTTGATTGATGTCAGATCGCTCATTTTACATTCTCGCCATTTCTGTCCTCTAAAGTCTGGGAAGCGAAGTTTGCCAGCAAAGAGTTGTTCGGCAAAAGTGCGTTTGTAGAGAGTTTTGGCTTCGATAAGATTTCCAGCGGCGCAAATGGCGGCATCGGCGGAGTTTAAGGTTTCGACGATGTACGCTTGTTCAGCCAGCGGCGGCAACAAAACCGGTAAGTTGGCAACAACAGACGCACTCAAACTGAGCATTGTCTGTCCTGCTGCATTTTGTGTTAGCCATTTAACGCTGTCAGAGCGAGAAACCAAGCGATATACCAACTCCGATCTGACTTTATTGCCTGGGCGTACACGTACACAGCCTGTGCCGCAAATCCATTCTGCCTCCTTATAGCCTATGAAAGCTGCGCGTCCAATATCCCCGCGACGTGCCAGTATAGTGTCGCCCTCTTTGACATAGTGCTTGGAAAGAGCTTGAGCAACGGTGTGAGGAATTCGAGAGATCCTGATGAGTTCTCGCAGCTGCTTCGTCGCCCACTGTCGGAACTGCGTACCGCGATGGGAGCGCACCCGATAGCCGACGGAGATAATGACGTCGAGATTGTAGTGGTCCACCTCTCGCTCCACCTGCCGATTTCCCTCCATTTGAACTATTCGGAAATTCCGAATAGTTGAACCCTTTTCCAGTTCTTCTTCCTCATAGATGTTCTGGATATGCTCGTTGATCGTAGGAACGGTCTTCTGGAACAGTTCGGCCAGCTGCTTTTGTGTGAGCCAGACTGTCTCATCCGAGGCACGGACCTGAACACGGGTCTGACCGTCTTCCGTCTGGTACAGCATGAACTCCGAACTTTCGTCAGAGCTGCCGGGAGCGGCGTTTTTGTTCATCAGGCGAGAACCTCCAGTTCGCATTTCCGTGTCACGTTGTTGAAACGCGCGGGTTGAATTTTGTGTTGCCGCAAAAAGCCATGCGCCTTCGCACTGCGATGGAATGAATTCCTTCGCTGGGAGCCTTCGGCCGAGTGACCGCCTTCGCGGGCACGTTGCCCGATGAGCCGGTTAGATCCTCACCAATGCGTTCAGCGAACGGCGAGAGCGTTCCTCGATTGGGAGAGTGGCAACAACGCTCTTTCTGTCACTTTACTGTATGCCGAACACAGTCTTTTTGCCCTGCCATAGGAAGAATGCTTCCAGTTCGATCTGTCTTGTGTCCGTGCAGACGGTCACTCGGCGCTCAGCGCCCTAGCGAAGGAATTCATTCCATCGCAGTGCTTTGAAGCGTGCAAGCGCGGCATTGCCTTTTTTTGCTGAGCGATCCTTTACAAATCACGCCTGCCTGCGGCGCAATTTGTGACCGCAAGTTGTTCATGGGATGAGTTCTAGTTCGCGGAGGTGCGCGGATAGTTTTGTTCGGACGGTCGTCAATTCGATTTCCAGGCTGTCGATTTCACGTTGTAAGGCGGCGAAATCCACTTCGGCGGGGGCCTCGAAGGTATCGATGTAGCGCGGGACGTTCAGGTTGAATTCGTTCTCCAGCACCTCTTCCACCGGCACACGACGGCTGTACTGCTCTCGTTCCTGCCGCTCATGATACGTTTGGGCGATCTTATCCATATCTGTTTCGCGCAGTGCGTTCTGGTTCTTGCCGGTTTGGAATTCACGGCTGGCGTCGATGAACAGGATGTCTTTGCGCTGGGCGTTGGCGCCTCCCGGTTCGCGGGAGCGGTCGAAGATCAGGATGGCGGCAGGAATGCCCGTCCCGAAGAACAGGTTTTCCGGCAGCCCGATGACGGTATCCAGCAGGTTCTCTTCGATAAACTGCTGACGTATTTTCCCCTCCGAGCCGCTGCGGAACAGAACTCCGTGCGGCACGATGACGCCGATCCGGCCCTCTTTCGGCAGAGCTGCCTCGACCATGTGAGAGATGAAGGCATAGTCCGCCTTGCTCTTCGGTGGAACGGCCCGCCAGAACCGCTTGAACTTGTCTGCGCCTGCTTCCTCCGCGCCCCATTTGTCCAGGGATAACGGCGGATTGGCCACCACGATATTGAACTTCATCAGGCGGTCGTTTTCGATGAGCAGCGGGTTGTTCAGCGTATCGCCCCACTTAATGACCGCCGAATCCTCGTCGTGCAGCATCATGTTCATCCGGCAGAGCGCCCAGGTGCTGCCATTGACCTCCTGCCCAAAAAGGCTGTAGTTGTGCCGTCCATGCTCCGGAATTTCGTTGGCTACGCGGATCAGCAGAGAGCCGGAGCCGCAGGACGGGTCGCAGATGCGGTCGCCCGGCTTCGCTTTGAGGAGCTTCGCCAGCAGCATCGAGACTTGACGAGGGGTATAGAACTCTCCGCCTTTTTTGCCCGCTCCACTGGCAAAGTTTTCAATCATGTACATATAAGCGTTGCCGATGATGTCTTCATTTACACGGGAGGGGCGAAGATCGAGGCGCGGGTCGGCGAAATCTTCCAGCAGGTTCTTGAGACGGCGGTTGCGATCGCGGACCTCGCCTAGATTATTCGAGTTGAAACTGATGTTGCGGAACACGCCCTCCAGCTTTATCCGGTTCTCGTCTTCTATCTGTTCGAGAGCGATATCGATGGTTTCCCCGACATTGTCCTCGCTGCGCTTGCTGTAGAGATAGGAAAACGAGGAACGCGGCGGCAGAACGAACCGCTCCCGCTTCAGCTGCCGGTCGATCATCTCCTGGTTGTCGCCATACCGCGCCTTCAGTTCTTCGTTTCTCTCCTCCCAGACATCGCTGATGTACTTCACGAAAAGCATGACCAGAATATAGTTTTTATAGTCCGAGGGATCGATAATGCCTCGGAACGTATCACAGGCTCTCCAGAGGACAGAATTGATCTCGTCCTGAGTAACGGTACTCATGCACTCCACCTCCTTCCTGCGTCGTTTTTATTAATCGAAAATGATGATACGGGTGGGCGGCGCTGCGGATGGCGCCTTCTTCGGTCGTTTGCCCTGTGACAACGCGTCGCAGACCGTATTCGCCAGCAGAGCCCGACGTTCCAGCAGGCGGCTGGAGAGATCGCGTTCCTGCTGCACGAGGCGAGCTATCTCGGAAATTTCCTGCTGCACAGCGAGCGGAGGAATAGGAATTTCCAATTCTGCCAGGTGTCGAATGCTGATCGTCGGCAGGGAGGTGCCCTGCGCCATATTCTCAAGAAGAACGCGGGTCGCAGGCCGGTTCAGATACCAGGACACATACTCCGCCATGATGTCGGGCGTTGTTACAGATAACAGAAAGAGTGGGGCTGCAACGGCAGTTCCAGAGGGCGGATCGGATGCCAGCACGACGCCATAGTGCGCTCCGCGACTGCGGATAATAATATCTCCTGCGGTCAGAAAGTCATTTGTTCCTTCACGCAGATGGGTCCGTGCCACACGCTTCCAGTCGATCCTCTCATCCTGAACATCCCCCAGCAGTACGATCCGATGCGGACCTTGTGGGACGGGGTTCACCGCTCCCCGGAGTTGGTATCCCGTTCGCAGAAAGCCTACCTCTCCCAACACAGCCATAGACCAGTCTCCTTAATGAGGATATATTACATTGTAGCACGATAATTGACAAAATCGCTCTTGATCAGGCCATTTTTTGTGAATGTGCAGAAACATGTTGACAGAGTGGACAGGATATGTTAGTATAGAATAGAGGCAAGCAGAAATAAACATCGTGGTATATAGCTTATGTTATTGTGAATGTGGGTGGTACATCAATAAATCCGAACCGCTAGGCTTCGATTCCATCGTGAAGCAGCGAGGTGAAAGCATTGAAACGCGACAAACCGCATTTTGACATGGAGCGCAGCACGCCTTTTGGGGCGTGGATGACTGCTTGAACACCGCGAGACAGTAGGACTGAACAGGGTAAAAGCTGTTTGGCCCGAACTTAAAGCACGTGTCCAGTATGTCTATAATTCGGCAGAGTTCCCGGCAGAACCGGGGGAGCATTGCCTGTTCTGTCCGCTTCGGAAGACATGCCGTCCCAATCATTCGGTCAGTATGAACGAACTGGATGCCATCTTTTCATAGAGTATCTTGTGCTGCGCCTGCTGGGTGGGCCATCTTATGGAATGGCCCGCCTGTCCGGCTTCCTCCGCTCGATTGCGCTTCCTCTGTTTATTTGCCAAAGCGGGGGAAATAGAGTACAATTCTGCTATTGGCGGTGGGGCTGACCTTGAACGTCTCAGCCCCGCCGCATCATTTTGCCGGAAGGGTGGGAACTCGCGTTGTCTCTGGATCAGGCGAAGGCCAAACTGGAAGAAGTAGAAGCACGCTACGAGGAGATCGAGGCGCAGATCAACGATCCCGCGTTCAGCAGCGACTATCAGCTGTACATGCAGGCGGCGAAATCGAAGAACGAGATCGAGCCGGTCGTGCTGAAATATAAGCATTATAAGCGGATCCTGCACGACATACCGGAAGCCGAAGAGATGCTGGGCATGTCGGAAGGGGCGGACCGCGAAACGGCGCACGAGATGGTCGATACGCTGAAAGTGCAGCGGGACGCCATCGAAGAAGAGATCCGTCTGCTGCTCATGCCGAAAGATCCTAAGGACGACCGCAACGTGATCGTCGAGATCCGGGCGGCGGCTGGCGGGGAAGAGGCCAAGCTGTTCGCAGGCGAACTCTACCGCATGTACTCCCGCTATGCCGAACGCCGCAAATGGAAGACCGAGCTGATCGACATCGCGGAGACAGGCATCGGCGGCATTCTGGAAGTGACCTTCGAGATCGACGGGCAGGGCGCGTACAGCCAGCTGAAGTTCGAGGGCGGCGTCCACCGAGTGCAGCGCGTGCCGGTCACTGAATCGGCTGGGCGCATTCAGACCTCGACGGCTACCGTCGCGGTGCTGCCGGAAGTGGACGAGGTCGAGGTCGAACTCGACGAAAAAGAGATCAAGCAGGACATCTATCACTCGTCGAGCGCTGGAGGCCAGAACGTGCAGAAAGTGGCGACCGCCATCCGCCTGACCCACATTCCGACAGGCATTGTCGTGCAGTGTCAGGACGAACGCAGCCAGCTGCAAAACAGGATCAAGGCCCGCAATGTGCTGCGCTCGCGCCTCTACGAACTGCAGCAGCAGCAGGCGAGCGCCGCTGTCGCGGGGGCGCGCAAATCGCAGGTCGGATCTGGCGAGCGCAGCGAGAAGATCCGCACCTACAACTTCCCGGACGGCCGCGTGACCGATCACCGGATCAACAAGACGATCTTCAACGTGCCCGGTGTGATGGACGGCGACATTCAGCCGTTTATCGACGATCTGATCGCCGCCGATCAAGCCGAAAAGATGCGTGCGAGCGCGGAAGGGTAGAAGCGCTGGGCTCTGCTTTTCCTCGCACGCGTCCAGGCGAGCGATAGATGCCGTGAGAACGTGGGAATACAGACGAAGGAAAGAGAGATTATGACGCCGACGCTGACGCCATTTGCACGTGTGAAGACAGAGAGTTTTGCCGCCCGCTGGATGCTGGCCATCGCGATGACCGGGGTGACCTGTCTCTGTGCCCAGATTTCGGCGCCCCTGCCGTTCACGCCCGTACCGGTCACGATGCAGGTCTTCGCTGTCCTGCTCTCCGGCCTGCTGCTGGGGCGGCGGTGGGGCACGGTCGCGCAGCTGCAGTATCTGCTGCTGGGAGCGATGGGCCTGCCGGTCTTCGCGCTCGGCAGGGGCGGTTTCGGTGTGCTGTTCGGGCTCACCGGCGGCTATCTCCTCAGCTATCCCGTGGCGGCCGGACTGTCCGGCTGGTTCAGTCAGCGCCGCCCCTGGCCTGCAGGGCCGCTGACCGGCTGTGCCGTGGGAATCGGGACCATCTACGGGCTAGGCTGCCTGTGGCTGGCGCTGATGTCGGATCCGGTGCTTTCGCCGAAGGCGGCTGTCATCATGGGCGTGGGCTGGTTTGTCGCCTGGGACGCGGTCAAGGCGCTGCTGGCCGTCGCGGTCGCAGGCGGATTGAAGGCGCGCTTTCAGGGCAGAATGCCAGGTCTGTAAAAAACTCGACCGGCAGTAGGGATGGGGCGTGGAAACTTCGGACAGGCTGCAGGCAGCCATTGCGCGGCTGACGGCGGCCGGGGTGGAGACTCCCCGCCTGGAGGCGCAGCTGCTGCTGGCGCAGGCGCTGGGAGTGACGCGCACAGCAGTCGTCGCAGGGATCTATCGAGAGCCGGAGGAGGGGCAGCGCGCGGAGTTCGAGCGGCTGGTGCAGGCGCGGGAGCGCCGGACGCCGCTGGCCTATCTGCGGGGCACCCAGGAGTTCTTCGGACTGACGTTTCGAGTAGGGCCGGCCGTGCTCATCCCGCGCCCCGAAACCGAGATGCTGGTGGATTTTGCGCTGGAGAAGCTGCAAAACGCGGGCACACTGGCGGATGTCGGGACCGGCAGCGGCTGCATTCTGACTGCGGCGCTGGCAAACGCCCCTCAGGCGCGCGGCGTCGGGTTCGACCTGTCTGCCGCCGCACTGACCCTGGCGCGCTGCAATCTGAGACAGAACGGCGCTGCGGAGCGCGCCCGGCTGGTGCAGGGCGATCTGCTGACCGGAGCGGCG
>JAYTGR010000092.1:0-2618 GCA_043733205.1 Chthonomonadaceae bacterium | reverse complement strand
GGAGAATAAAAGGTAGACACAAGGTGTGTGTTTGTGGTACAATTACCATCAGGTATACAGACTGAATTCTGTATTTCCTGTTACATTTTGTCACGCTGTGACCCTCCCCCATTCCGTTCCCTGCGGGGAACTGTGAGCCGGGTCCGCTCCTTTAATACCAGGGAGATGGGGATACGACACGCCAGAGGCCACTCGCGCTCCTGCCGTATTCACGGCAAACCCGCGCGTCGTCTGTTCACCGCAAATTTTAGGCGGCCGAATGGGCGGCGGTGGGTGGAGACGCCGCTGCGTCCTTCTGGAGACGCGCCTGCGGGCGCACGAAAGGATGAGACAACCCACTATGGCAACCGAAAAGGCAGCCGTCAGCGAACGCACCATCGACCCAAAAAAAGGCAAAGCCCTCGATATGGCGCTCAGCAATATCGAGAAGCAGTTTGGAAAAGGCAGTGTGGTCCGACTGGGGCAGTCGATGCGCCTGCAGGTCGACGCTATCTCCACCGGCTCCATCGCGCTCGATATGGCGCTGGGCGTCGGCGGCATTCCGCGGGGTCGTATCACCGAAATTTACGGTACGGAATCCTCTGGTAAAACGACGATTGCGCTCCAGTGTGTGGCGGAGGCTCAGAAGAAGGGCGGCACCTGCGCCTTCATCGATGTAGAGCATGCTATCGACCCGGAATATGCGCGCAAACTCGGGGTCGATGTCGATAACCTCTACATCTCTCAGCCAACGACTGGGGAAGAGGCGCTCGACATCATGGATGCGCTGATCCGCTCCAGTGCGATCGATGTGGTCGTGCTCGACTCGGTGGCGGCGCTGGTGCCGAAAGCCGAACTCGAAGGCGACATGGGCGATTCGCATGTCGGTCTGCATGCCCGCCTGATGTCCCAGGCGCTCCGCAAAGTCGCGGGCAGCATCAACCGCACCAACACCGCCGCGATCTTCATCAACCAGATCCGCCAGAAGATCGGCGTCATGTTCGGCAACCCGGAGACCACGTCCGGCGGTCTGGCACTGAAATATTATGCCAGCGTTCGCATGGAGGTCCGCCGCACCGAAACCGTCAAGAGCGGCACCGACGCCGTCGGCGCGCGTGTCAAGGTCAAGATCGTCAAGAACAAGGTCGCGCCGCCGTTCCGGCAGGCCGAGTTCGACATCATGTTCGGCAAGGGCATCTCGCGCTCCGGCTCCATGCTTGATATGGGCGTGGACATCGGGATCATCCACAAAAGCGGCGCCTACTTCTCCTACGGTGATATTCGTCTTGGGCAGGGCCGTGAAAACGCGCGCGCCTTCCTCGAAGACAATGAGCCGCTCATGGACGAGATCGAAGGCAGGATCCGGCATCAAGCGTCCGATGTTCCGGTCGTTCCCGTCGCCAATGTGGAAGAGGACGAAGAATAGACCCTCCGCCCGTTTTCTCCCTCCCCCGGATTTTCTGAAGTTCAGGGGAGGGAGATTTTTGTTTGGGCAGGAATCGGGATTGTGAGCAGGAACCGGGCGGCCCGAAAGCGAAACGGATGCCGTAGATTTCATGACGAGGAGAGCGAACACGGTGAGTAAGACGGTCGTGCTGGTGATGCTGGAGGCGGGCGATAAGGATGGGCAGGCGTTTCAGGACGCCATCGCAGCGGATGCAGAACTGCAGGAGCGCGTGGAACTGCGCTTTGGACGTGGGGACGATGCGAAAGCGGCGATAGGGGATGCCGAGATCGTTGTCAGCGGCAGTGTCTCGCAGGAGCTGCTGGATGCCGCGCCGTATCTGCGCTGGATCGCCTTCTGGAGCGCGGGAATGGACGGTAAAGTGACGGAGCCCATGCGGGCGCGGAATCTGGCACTAACCAATGCAAGCGGTGTCCACGGTCCCAATATCGCCGAGCATGTCCTGGGCTTTATGCTGATGTTTACGCGCGAACTGCACCTGCACATGCGTTCGCAGATTGAAGGAGTCTGGGGACGCGCCGACCGCCTGCCGCGCAGAGGAGCGAACGAACTGGCGGGGCAGACGCTGGGGATCGTCGGGCTCGGGCGTATCGGTGAAGCCCTGACGGCGCGCGCCAAAAGCTGCGAGATGCGGGTGGTGGCCACCAAGCGCGACCCGAATGCCCGCTATGAGGCCTCTGTGGTTCCGGATGCGCTCTACCCGCCGGAGGAACTGCCGCGCCTGCTGGCCGAATCGGATCATGTCTGCATAGCGCTGCCTTACACAACGGAGACGCATCACCTGTTCGATGCCGCTCTGCTCGCTCAGATGAAGCCGACCGCTTATCTCTACAACATCGGGCGCGGCAGGATCGTAGACGAAAACGCGCTGATCGATGCCCTGCGCAAGGGCCGTATTGCCGGTGCCGGACTGGATGTTTTCGAGACCGAACCGCTGCCCGCCGACAGCCCGCTCTGGAAAATGGAGAATGTCATTCTTACCCCGCATACCTCCGGCGGGACGCCGTACTACTTCCCCCGCTTCGCTGCCCTCTTCACAGACAACCTACGCCGTTACCTGAATGGTGAGCCCCTCCGAAACCTCTACGACCCCGAACGCGGTTACTGAGATTATCATGGATCACACGAGTTTGTAGAATTCGACGGCGTTGGCGTGGAAGAGCTTGTGCTGGTC
>JAYTGR010000091.1:0-18229 GCA_043733205.1 Chthonomonadaceae bacterium | reverse complement strand
ACGTCAAGCTGGACGCCAATCCGTTCGGCCTGTTCGGTGCGAGCCAGATCGTGCTGAAGAATATATTCGTCGCCAACAGCCCCACCGACGATACCACTGCGTTCGTGCAGGCCAGCAGTATCACCGTCGCGTACAGTCTGCGACAGATCCTCTACGGCAGTGCTCAGGCACCCCTCACGGACGAGATCCGCGTCATACGCCCCCAGGCGATGCTGACGCGTGCCCTGAACGGCAGCTGGAACTTCAGCCAGCTGATCAAACCCCAGGCGGGCGGCGGGCGGCCGTTTGTAGACCGTATCGCGTTTGTCGATGGAACCATACTCTACTACGATCAGGCCTTTCCCCATCCCCCGAAAGTCGCAGCGCGTCCGCTCCGGACACGGCTGGACCATCTCTCCGGCATCGTGATGATCCGTCCCAACAAAACCGCTGCCTTCGATATTGCCGGGATCGCCACGCCCGACATCGTGAAAGAGTTTCACGTCACCGGCGTCTTCGATCCAGTCACCCTGCGCTCCACCGTCCACGCCGCCGCCAGTCAGCTCAATTTGATCTTTCTCAGCACGCGGTTTCTGTCCCCCAGCATGGGAAGGATCACCTCCGGCTCCGCCAATCTGGACATAACGGCCCTCTACACCCCTGTGAACGTTACCCCGGCAAATACACTGGATCCCAATGCGCTCGATGCTCATGGCACAGTGCAGTTCAGCGGCGTCACCGCCGCCATTCCGCAGGCCAGCGCTCCGCTGGAAGGGCTGAACGGCGCAGTCTCGGTCGTCGGCCAATCGGTTCTTGCCGACGTTACCGGTCGTTTTGGAGGAGCGACTTTCCGAGTGAACGGCAGCGCGTTCAATGTGATACGCCGGGGCCGGCACAACAACAGAACCATCTGGGAGGCTGGACATCCGACACTCGCGATCCAGGGCTCTCTGCGGAACGCCGATTTTATCCGTCTAGCCCATCTGGCGCACTATGAGAGGTCTGTTCCTAAATTGCCAGCCGATGTCGTGGACGCGGTGAACAAAAGTCGTGCCACTGGAGATGCCGACTTTCAAGTCGTCGGGACACTGGACGATCCAACCGCCGTCCTGAAGGCACGTCTGACGAACATTCAGTATCTCACCTTTCATGGGAACGCGGTCACAGCCCAGGCGCTCTATGCCCATCAGACTATCGACAGCGATGTGCGGGGCCTCTTTGCCGGTGGGGAGGTGGCTGCGCGCGCACGCGTTCGTCTGGACCCGACCGGCGCCTTCCAGGTGGAAGGACACGGCAAAAACCTGCACTTCAGCCAGTCCGGATTTAAGCTTCTGGACGGTGTCGGCGGCACAGGGCGGGCCGATTTAACGATGCGCGGGCAGGCGGGGCGGACCCCCAATATCACGGCGCAGGCGGAAGCGGCAGACGTTACGCTGCACGGTCAGACGCTGCATTCCGTCTATCTGCGCGCCGAAACCGTGGGCCGTAAACTGGTGCTTCGGACCGTGCGTGCAGAGGATGCCAAAGGCTTCGCTCTGGCGAGCGGCACCGTGGATCTGAAAACGCAGCAGCTCAATATCAATGTCGAAGCGGACGAGCTCGATATCGGAGCGTTCGCGCAGGCTTTCCCGCTTCCGGCCACACTGACCGCTCCAAAAACGCCGAATGCGGCCGACGCTGGCCCTCAGCCGATCCCGATCAATGGCATCGGCTATCTGCGCGCCAGTGTCCGGGGAACCGTCCAGGCACCCGAACTGACGGGCAAACTCAGCGCCTTCGCGCTCCAGACCGATAAGAAAGATGCCAACAGCCTGCTCGCCAACAAAGCGGAAGCAGACTTCGTTTTGAACCGCAATGCGCTCCATATCAATCAGGGTACAGTGGAGCGCTATCCGGGCCTGCTCACCTTTTTCGGAGACGTGAACGGAATATTCGACGGCAAACCAAAGCTGCACCTCACCGTCCGCACCGACGATAAGAACCGCCTGAGCGTCGCCGACCTGCTGCAGGCAGCGAAGATCGAGACGCCGGGTTTTCTGGTCACAGGCACGCTTGTCACCACCGATCTGGTTCTGGAGGGCACGCCGAGCGACCCGCGTGTTAATACTCCTTTCACAGCCCATATTGAGGACGCTGCCATCAACGGGGCTCGTGTCCAAAATGCTGTCGTTACGGCGACTTACGACGGCAGGAATCTGCATCTCCTGGCGGCGGGCGCCGACATCGCGCAGGGCTCGGTCGCCGCCTCTGGCATCGTGACGAAGGATGGGAAACTGGACCTGACTGTGTCCGGAAGCCATATCGTGCTGGACCGCCTGAAACAGATCCTGCCGGAAGTCACCCTCGATAATGTGACCGGCATCGCGAACCTGCAGGCGCATATCGGCGGAACGTTTACAGATCCTGTGGCCGATGCGCGCCAGATTGAAGTGCTGGGCCTGACCTACAATGGTTACGCGGCGGGCGATGTCCGCGGCACCGCGCGCTTCGCAGACAAGACCGTATTCGCCCAGAACTTTACACTGACCGATTCGACGACGAACAAAATCGTCCTGACCGTGCCGGACCTGACCTATCATCCGGCGTCGATGGGGATCCAGACCGACAAGCCGATCCGCCTGGACGCCATCCCGATCGCCCGAGTGCGCGACCTGATTCGCAGTCTGCCGGCTCCGCAGAACGCGCCCGGCTCGACCCTGGCGGGTTCGTTTGGGCAGACCGAACTGGGCGCCGTCGCCACCGAGTACATGAACAAACTGGAAGGTGCGCTCTCCGGCACTCTCAGCGTGACCGGAACTCTCGACGATCCCCGCGCGGATGTCAGGATCAACTCGGCCGACATTCGGCTCAACGACTACCTGATCACCGAACTGTCCGGACAGGCGACGGTGTCGAAGACATCGGCCACAGGATCCGGAGCGCGCATCGTTCTGAGGCCGCTGCTGCCCCGCCCAGGCACCAACCCCGACAGCCTGGACGCGACGGTATCCCTCGGACGTTTCTCCGTGGGTTACAAAGGCGATGTGGATGCCGATCTGACCGCCTACAACCTGGATGCGGACCTGCTAAAAGGCTTCCTGCCTCCGGACAAGCGCATCGATGTCAGCGGCACCGTGGACTACCTGGACGTTGTCGCGACGGGGAAGACCGCTTCGCCAAATCTGGAAGTGTCGCTCAACCTGCGGAATATCGGCTATCGCGGTCAGACCCTGGATCGCGTGGATATTTCACGGGCCGAGGTACACGGCGCGACGATAGAGAACGGCAGGGTCACCGAGCCCGGCTATATTCGCGCCACAGATGTTCAGGTGGAAAAGCGCGACCGCACCACCGCCGAGATTCGCAAGTATACCGCCCATGCCGGAGGCTCCATCTCCGGCTTCCAGTGGCAGGCGCCTTTCATTCCCGACGATGCCAAGCTGGATCTGACGGCCAAGTTCGCGCCGCAGGATGCTGCCGACAACAACCTCCGTGTCGTCTCGCTGTTCGCGCCGAACGTGCTGCCTCCCACCGTGGTGGGCACCCTGGCGTTAAATGCCGCCGTCAAGGGCACCCGCGCGGCGCCCCGGCTTACCGGCGGCCTGACGGTAACAGCGCCTAAATTCCAGTTCGGAAAGTTCACGACCGGTCTCAAAAACCTGCATGCGGCGCTTGCCTTCGAGGACGACCAGATCAAAGTCGTAGATTTCGGCGGCAATACGCAGGTGTACGACGTGCAGGGGAATGAGATAAAAACAGGGGGAACCGGCTCGAACATCGTGGTCGAAGGCAGTCTGCCTCTGACCCCCGACGGCCCTCAAAATCCTGCCGGCATCCATATTTCCGTCGATCGGGCGGTATTCAACGAGACGGCGCTGCCGGGCCTCAAAGGCGCGAAGGCGCACGGAATGGCCCGAATCAACCTCAATCTGCTCGGCTCGATCCTCGACCCCACCCTGCGCGGCACGGTCGGCATACACGACACTCAGGCCAGTCTGCCGACGGAATTCGGGGGGCTGGGAGGGTCCGGAGTGGCGCTGCCCATCGCTCCCCGTTTCGATCTCACGATCCTGCTGGACGATAAGACGGTGCGTCTGGTCAACTCGCAGCTCAATGTGCGCACCGGAGGCTATGTCACGATCAAGGGCAGTCTGCCGAAAGCCGATCCTGTACTGCCTCCCACCGGTCAGCCGCCGGCCGCCGAGCCGGCCACGACGGCGGACAGCCTGAACATTACCGGCCGGCTTACGCTGGCAGAAGGCGTCCTGACGCTGCCCACGGCACGTTTCAAGATCGTGCCGCCGGGAGTTCTGAGTCTGAACTATCCTGTCTACGATGCAGGGCAGCCGACCTTCAGTCTGAACGTGGACTCGCTGAAGGCACAGACGAACCTGACGGCGACCTCTCTCGGCGGGATACGCAAGCGCTACAAGGTGACCGTCAGCGTGTCCGGACCTCTCTCCGGCAGCAGCGGCAATCGCTTTGCCACCCGCTCCGGACTGCGGCTCATGTTCGAGACAGATCCCGACGATCTCGCTCTGGGCCAGGCGGCGCTGACCCAGCGGCTGGCGGGAGCGCTGATCGGCGTGGACAATATCAACCAGTTCGGCCAGAACCCCGCGCAGGCGTTCGCCTCGACGCTCACCAATGTCCTGACCAGCTCCTATCTGCCAGGAGCGTTCGATCGGATCGCGGCAGGGCTTGGGTTCGAACAGTTCGACATCGGCTACGATCCGGTGCAGCGCCTGACGCTCACGATCAGCCGGCATCTTTTCGGCCCGCTCTATGTCAGTTATTTCCGCACTCTGCAGGGCGCGCAGGAGATCTACGACCTGAAACTCAGTTTCCGGTTCCGTCAGCGCTATCAGTTATCCTATGAACTGGACGAACAGCATACCACGCGGTATCTGCTGGAAGGAGTCTGGCGGTTCTAAGGTGAATGAGAATGGGAGGACAATATCGCGTCGGCAGCCGCCGGCGGCCGGTCCTTTTTTATCGCCGCGCTGCCGCGGCGGTGTAACAATTCCTCCCGGCGTGCGTCCTATTAGCAGCAGAACGCGTTCGCCTGCCATCGCTTCCGAAAAGCCCATCCGGGCTGGAAGGGCGTAATGCGTCACCGCTCAGGGGGATCAGGTATGTCGTCAGTTCACGCCGAAACCGCCGGGATGTTTCCGGGGCTGCTTGCAGGCGGAGCGTCGAATCGGGAGACCGAGCCGAACTCCGTGCCGCAGGCGGCCGCATCGGGCGACCGGCTTGACCACAGCCAATCCGCGCAAAGCCAGGACAGAGACCGGGTCATGAATGCACTCCCGCCGGAAGATGCCGACAGAAATCTTGACTTCGATGCTCTTTTCGCCAAATACGAGAAGAAGATCTTCAATATCATCTATCGGTTCATCAACGACTACGAGGAAGCCACCGATCTTACGCAGGAGACCTTCATCAGCGCGCATCGCCACTACGACAATTTCCGTGGCGATTCGAAGGTGTTCACCTGGCTCTATCAGATTGCCCGCAACCTCTGCATCAACCGAATTCGGCAGCGCGAACGGCAGCGCAGTCTGCGGATCGAGTCGCTCGATCAGCCCCGGGATGTGAACGACGAAGACAGCATGACCCGGGAGATTGCCGACCTCAGCCAGTCCCCACAACAGAAATTGGAACAAAAAGAGCTGAGTCAGCGCATCATGACGGCGATCGAGTCTCTGCCGCCAGACTATAAAGAGGTTATCCTGCTGCGCGAGTTTCAAGAGCTGTCCTATAACGAAATAGTGGAGGTGACCGGCCTGACGCTGGAAAACGTCAAAACCCGTCTCTCCCGCGCCCGCGGGATGCTGCGTCGTAAGCTTGAACCCTACTACCGCATGTAACTGAAAGATGCCGTCTTGTCTGCGTTTTAGGGTACTATAGGCAGGTATTTTCCACCCTGCCACACGTTACGCAATGCCTCGCGCCGCGCACTGTCTGCCTTGTCCGTACGGTTGGAATGCCCGCGTCGTCGCCGCACACGGACACGCGCCTTGGAGGATCGCTTTTTCCATGAAAACCCATAACCCCAGAGGGCGGTGTTTCGCGCCGTCTCTTCTGCTTCTGACCCTTCCCCTCGCCGGGCTTGTGCTCGCCCCGATCGTTCCGGCCTCGGCGCAGGCACAGCAGACTCCTGTCGGGACACCGACCATCGGTGAGTTCATCATCACCGGCAACAAAACGTTCTCGAAAGACGCCATTATCGCCCTCAGCCGTCACCGCATCGGAGATCCCTGCAACGATGCCGTGCTGAACGAGATCAAAGCCAATCTGAGCCAGACCGGTTACTTCGGCACCCAGCACAACCTGGATAATCCGGACGACTGGGTCCGCGTACAGGCCGAAGACGACAACTCGGGCAGCGGCAAATGCAAGGTCGTTATCCGTGTGGACGAGAACGATCCCATCAAGGACTTCTCGGTCACGGGTTCCGGCCCTGTCAAGATCGAAGAGGTTCAGAATCTCGTGCATGCGAAAAAGGGCGGCGTCTACAACTATATTCAGTTCCAGCGGGACGCCGAAGATATCATGCGCCTCTACAACAGCAAAGGCTATGTCGCTACGCTGGGTCAGGGTGCGGGAATGGACGACAAGGGCGTACTGACGGTGCCCATCACGGTCGTGCGTGTTGCCGAGATCCGTCTGGTCAAGCTCAAAAAGACGCAGCGCAAGGTCATTCTGCGGGAGCTGGAAACCAAAGTCGGCGGATTTTACAATCGCGATATCTGGCAGAAAGATCGCATTCGTCTGCTGAACCTGGACCTGTTCGAAGAGGTGATCCCGGGGGAAGAGCTTATCGCAGACGGCGAAATTCGTCTCACGTTCAGCCTTCCGGAGAAACGCACCGGCAGCATCTCCGTCGGCGCAGGCTACAGCAGCCGCCAGCAGCTGATCGGACGCGCGGAAATTTCCGAAACCAACTTTCGCGGCCGCGGTGAGGCCGTCAACCTGCTCTGGGAGACCGGAAGCGTTTCGGGCAAGAGCAGCATCGAACTCGGCTTTACCGAACCCTATCTCGATCGACACCACACCTCGCTGTCCGTACAGCTCTACGACAAAACCATCTATCGGTTCGCCAACTCCCTCACCAATACGGTCAATACTACCAACGGGACTACGACGGACACGCGCTACAACGAACAGCGGGTGGGATCTACCGTCGGCGTCAGCCGCCCAATTGGCGGCAATGTGCGCGGCACTATAAGCCTGCGCGGGGAGAATGTCCGCACGGACCCTCTCGACCTGACCGGTGTCAACGCGTCGATCATTCAGGACGGTCCGATCTACTCTGTCGGCACCAACCTGCAGCACGACAGCCGGGACCTGATTCTCGATCCTGTCAAAGGCGGCTACCAGACCTTCAGCTTGATGCTCGGTCATGCCGACCTCAAGCCCCCGTCGACGATCAGTCAGGGCGTGCTGGGCGGCGTCTACGGCAGCCATAACTTCGCCAAATCCTCGATCGAGGGGCGCCAGTTCTTCAATCTTCAGAAGCCGCGCCGCCGTGACAAACCGGACGAAGAGAGAACCTCGCTCGCACTGCGGATGCTGCTGGGCGCCTCGAACGGCACCCTGCCCTTCTTCGAGCAGTATTTCGTGGGCGGTGCGGAGACGCTGCGCGGTTATCGCGAAGATCGCTTCTGGGGCAAGTACCTGATGCTCGGATCCGTGGAGCTGCGCCAGCCGCTTGCCCGCGGCCTGAAAGGCGTGCTCTTCTCCGACCTGGGCGACGCCTGGGGCGGCGCCTATCAGAACGTCAATATTCAAGGGTTCGATCAGGGCGGTTTTCGGCCGCATCTGAGCGTCGGCCTGGGAATTCGCGTGCGCACTCCCCTCGGCCCGATCCGTCTCGACTACGGGATCGGGAATGAAGGCGGGCGCACTCACTTCAGTATCGGCAACGTGTTCTGATGCCGGCAGATCTGGCGCAGACGCCCTCTGACAAGCGCGTCTGCCCCGGTGTCCAGGCGGGTGCATTCCGCCACGCGTCTCCTCCGGTTCTCCGGAAAAAACGCGGCAGACTTCTTGCGTTCGTGTCGTCTTTCTGCTATAATACGACGCCTGTGAACCAGCGAAAGGATATTCTGTGATGTCACCATTAAACCCCAGCCTCCGGCTGGTTGTCATTACTCTCGTCGTGGGATGCGTCGTCGCCTCCCTAACGGGCGCGACCGCAAAAGAACGTGCCCCCGCCGACAGCGGCCTCAAGATCGCGGTCGTCAATCCCGCCCGCCTTATACTGGAATCCAAATACTATAAGGCTGAAACCGACAAACTGTCCAAACTTCAGCAGGACACCGCCGTCATCATCCGCATCTGGGACCAGCATCCGCTGCTGTCCCAGGCCGACCAGAAAGCCCTCGGCGACATTGCAGTGGAAGAGGGCAGCAAGATTGGCCTGGACGCGGGGAAAAAGGCGGAGAAGCAAAAACTGCTGGACAAAGACAAAGCTCTCTTCGACGAGTACAGCAGTCTGCAGACAAAACAAACGCCGTTGTCTCAGGCGGAGCGCGATCGTCTGGGCGAATTCGCCAAGCTGGAGAACGATACCAAGGTACACGAGAACAGCACAGCCACGGCCATAAAGAACCAGATCGATGCCGAACTCGCCAAGATCCGCGAAAAAACAGATAAGGATGCACGCGACAGCCTGAATAAAATCTCGAAAAAGGAGGGATTCAACATGGTCTTCTCCAGTGAGGTTCTGCTCTTCGCGGACAACGATATCACGGAAAAGGTACTGGCCGATCTCAACCACTAAGAGACAACGAACAGGAGCATCGGCTGCGTCCGGTGCAGGGTGAACGCGATGTTGCCCGTAAGACAGGGCGGGGCTGTGGCGCAGAACGCGCTGCTCCTCGCCCTCCTCGCTGCGGTGTTGTGGGCGCTGACGGGATGCAGTAACTCTGCACCGTCTCTGCCCTCCACACGCCAATATGTTCGCATCGAGGCGCTGCTTCCTCTCCATCCTGCGTGGGCTCAGGTGCAGGCGCTCGACGCCGCCCAGGTGCGTTTTCCTGCGGCACAGACCCAGGCGTCCGCGCTCAAGTATCCGCTGAATCCACTGCCGGAAGTGTTCACGCCGCCCGTCACCGTTCCACCAAGTCTTGCCGGCGAGCGGGACAGGCGCGTGCAGGAAGATGCCCTGCACTATGTGCAGCAGACCGAACAGGCGCTGACCGTCAAAAATATCGACATCGTGCGGCGATTCGAGCGGAATGAGCAGCGACAGACCGAAGGGACATACAGCCGTGCGCTCGCGGATCTCGAGCTGAAATTGACGGCTGCAAACGCACAGGAATCAGACCGACTGGAGGCGCGCATCAATGCCCTCGGACTCCGGCAGGTCGGCCTGCGCTCACAGATCGAAGCCTATACCCTTCGGCTGAATCAGGATCCGCGCAATCCCGTGGTTCAGGATGCGGTTCGGCAGGAAGCGCTGGTCTCCGAACAGATGAACGCACTGGAAGATCAGCGCAAAGCTGTTCAGGCGCGCGATGTGCGGGCGCTGGCCGTACAGCAGCTGGCCGTACAGCGGGGCCAGTGGCAGGACGAGAGCGCCGCTCGGCTGCAGGCCCGCAAAAAGGAGCTGGCCGACAGCGTCCAGCAGCAGGTCGAACAGGCCCGCGCCCGCCTCAAAAACGATATAAAGCCGATTCCGCCGCTGGCGAGTGCGCCTCTGCCGCCTGTCGATCCGCTGGCGACTCCCCTGCCCCTCCCTGTCGCGCCGGATGCCGCTGTCGCAATAGGGCATGCCCAGGCCGCGTTGAGCACTGCCATGGCACAGGAACAGCAGGCGGCACAGATCCAAAAAGACGCTCTTATCGCCGCGATTCGCGCTGACACCCTGCAGGCCGTGGCCCAAATCGCGCGCAAAGAGGGCTGGAATATGGATCCGGCAGGACACAAGGGCAGGGACGTGACAGCCGTGGCAGCAGGAGCTTTACGCGCCCAATGGCGTCAGACCACCGTTTTGGGGCGCTGACACTGCGCGTTCCGATCGCCAATCGGTGCAGTGTTCGCCTTCAAACCTAGACTAAACAGGAATTAATCTTTGAAATCTCTCCCCAAATCGCAATGGACGCTCGCAGAGATCGGCGCTCTTATCGGGGGCGTGGTCATCGGCGATCCACAGACCGTGATTACCGGAGTCGCCGGAGTGGACGATGCCGGTACAGGCGATCTGGTGTTCGCAGAATCCACGGCCTTTCTCGCAAAAGCTCTGGCCTCCGCCGCGACCGCCGTTCTCGCTGCCGAATGCCCCGATCCCCTGCCCGCCAAAGCGCTCATTCAGGTTTCTTCGCCCCGTCTGGCCTTTGTGCAGTTTCTGGAGGCGCTCGCTCCCCCGATCGATTTGGAGGCAGGGATCCATCCCTCGGCTCAGATCGGACGCGGGGTATCGCTGGGGACCGATGTTCGCATTGGAGCCCACGTTACCATCGGTGACGATGTGACCCTGGGCAGCGGCGCCCGGCTGTTTGCGGGTGTGTATGTCGGCACAGGCTGTTCTGTCGGCGCCGGAACCATACTTATGCCGAATGTGGTTCTCTATCACGGCGTTCGGGTCGGTCAGAGATGCCTGCTCCATGCGGGCGCTGTGCTGGGCTCCGACGGTTTCGGCTTTCTTCCGGTCGGCGGCAGCCTCCGTAAAATTCCTCACCTTGGCGGAGTCGAGGTCGGGGACGACGTGGAGATCGGACCGAACACCTGTATCGACCGGGCCAAGACGGGCCTGACGACGATCGGGTCCGGCACCAAGATAGACAATCTGGTGCATATCGCGCACAATGTGCGCGTCGGATCATCGTGCGTTCTTGCGGGTCAGGTCGGCATCGCAGGCAGCAGTACGCTCGGCGCGGGATGCATGTTAGGGGGCCAGGTCGGCGTCAAGGATCATGTCCATCTGCAGGACAGGGTTCAGGTGGGAGCGCAAAGCGGGCTGATGCGGGATGTCTCTGCAGGCGAAGTGGTGTTCGGCTCTCCGGCAGTCCCGATGCGCCAGAAACTGCGTGAGATGGCCGCTGCCACCAGAATGCCCGACACACTGAAACAGATCTCGGCGATGGAGAAGCGGCTGGCAGTCCTCGAACGCCGCCTGCTGGAGATCGCGCCGACGGAAGATACACAGACGTAAGATATGGAACAACAGACACTGGCCGGATCGTTTACCCTGGAAGGGGTGGGCATCCATACCGGAGCGCACGGCCGCGTGACCGTTTTCCCTGCCGCCGTCGATACCGGACGGGTCTTTCAGGTCGGCAGCGTCACGATTCCGGCACGCGCCGAGTTCGTAACGGATACCGCCCGCAGCACCCGGCTGGGACGCGAGGGAGCCGCCGTCAGCACCGTCGAACATCTCTTATCGGCCCTGCATGCCTGGGGGGTGGACAACGCCCGTATCGTAGTGGAAGGCCCGGAAATACCGATTCTGGACGGCAGCGCCGCCCCCTTTGCGGAGGCGGTGCGCAGCGTGGGGGTGTGTGGGCAGGGGAAGACAGCGCGCACCTTGTGTCTCCGGACGCCAGTGACGATCGAACAGGGCGGCACGCGCCTCTCGGCCGAGCCCGCAGCCGCGCTGACACTGCATGTCCGCACGGCGTTTGACGACTGGGCGGAAGGCAGCGCCGAATGTCAGGCCACGGTCGATCCGGCGGGAGCAGGTTCCTACGGCGCCGACATCGCTCCCGCACGTACGTTTGCCTTTCATGCCGAAGTGGAAAGGCTGCTGCAGGCGGGACTGGCACGCGGCGGTTCGCTGGACAATGCACTCATCATTACGCCGCCGAACGGCTTTTCCGCTCCGCTCCGCATGCCGCAGGAGTGGTGCGCCCATAAGATGCTCGACCTGATCGGGGACCTCGCGCTGGCGGATGCGCGTCTGGAACTGCATGTCGATGCTTTGCGACCCGGCCATCGCGCGAATGTCGCACTGGTGACGGCGCTGCTGGCAAACAGCCAGACAAAGAGAGATCAGGAGAACCGGATGGATTGTACGCTGGATATCGAGGACATTCGTGTGCTGCTGCCGCATCGCTACCCGATGCTGCTGGTAGACAAAGTGCTGGAGCTGACGCCCGGCAAGCGGGTCGTCGGGCTGAAAAACGTCACGATCAACGAGCCGTTTTTCGACGGCCATTTCCCCACCCAGGCGATTATGCCGGGCGTCTTGATTCTGGAAAGTATGGCGCAGGTCGCGGGGCTGATGATCCTGTCGCTCACCGAACAGCGCGGCAGGATCCCCTTTCTCGCCTCGATGGACAATGTCAAATTTCGCAAGCCGGTGGTTCCAGGGGACACGCTCATTACCGAGGCTCATCTGACGAAGGTTCGGGGTATGATCGGCAAAGTACGCATGGTGGCCCGCGTCGACGGAGCGGTCGTCGCAGAGTGCGACATGACGTTTGCCTTAAAAGAGGCCGTGAGCCACACGCCGGAGCAGGTGCTGGAGAAACTTCGTTTAGTCCGCCCGGATCCGGCGGACCCCGCAGCGGACCCGACCGATGAGAAGCACGCCGAAGCGCATCCTACCGACGAGGGAGACAGCAATCGTGTCTAAGTCGCGCATACATCCAACGGCGATCCTCGATACGTCCGCCGAAATTGAACCCGATGTTGAGATCGGTCCCTACTGTGTGATCGGTCGGAATGTCAGAATCGGGACCGGAACGGTCCTTCACCCTCATGTCGTCATCGAGGAGAATACGATTTTGGGAAGCGGATGCAAGGTTTTCAGCGGAGCGATCATCGGCGGCCCTCCCCAGGATTTCAAATATAAGGACGAAGCGACCCATGTCGTCATCGGCGACAATACGACGCTGCGCGAATGCGCCACGATCCATCGAGCGACCGGCGAGGGCTGCGTCACACGCATCGGCAGCGAGAACATGATCATGGCGTATGCCCATGTCGGGCACAACTGCGACATCGGCGATCATGTGACGCTCGCCTCCTATGTCGGGATCAGCGGCCATGTCACCCTGGAAGATCATGTCAATATCGGCGGACTGACCGGAGTGCATCAGGGCTGCCGTATCGGAACTATGACCATGCTCGGAGGATTTTCCAAAATCACCCAGAACATCCCGCCCTACATGCTCGCCGACGGCAACCCCGCGAAAGTCTACGACATCAATAAGATCGGCCTGCGCCGCGCCAATATCGTGCCGAAGGTGCGCAACGAACTGCGCCAGACCTACAAGCTGCTCTACCGTTCCAACCTGAACATGTCGCAGGCGCTGGAGACCATCGAGGAAGAGATCGATAAGAGCCCGGAACTCGAACATCTGCTGAAGTTCATCCGAAGTTCACGCAACGGCAAGGATTTCCGTGGCAGCAACCCCGTCGAATAACCCGCTATGAATATCGCGATCCTGTCCGGAGAGATTTCCGGCGACCTTATCGGCGGAGCGCTGGCGGAGGCGATACGGCGGCAGCAGCCCGACGCGGCTTTGTGGGGTCTCGGCAGCGAGGCTATGCGCCAGGCCGGAGTGGAACTGCTGCACGACAGCGGGGACTGGGGCGTCATCAGCCTGACGCAGGCGCTGCTCAAATATCCCTACCTGCGATTCAATGTCTATCCGAACACCATCAAAGCGCTGCAACAGCGCCGTCCGGACGTGCTGGTGCTTATCGACTTCGGCGCATTCAACGTCAAGGTCGCGCGGTTTGCCAAATCGGCCGGCATTCCCGTCTGTTACTATTTTCCGCCGGGGGCCTGGCGGCGGGACGGTGACCACGGTGCAGAATTGGGGCGGCTCACGGACGTTTTAGCAGTGCCGTTCGAGTGGTCGGCGGAGCGATTCCGGAGGCTGGGCGCGAACGCCGTCAATGTCGGGCATCCTCTGATCGAACGCGCCAAACCCAGTATGACACGGGCGGAGTTCGCGGCCGAATTCAACATGGATCCGAAGCGGCCGATCATCGGCCTGCTGCCCGGCAGCCGCCTGCATGAAATCGAGCATATTCTGCCTGCCCTGCTCGATGCCGCCCGCCTGATCCACAACGAAGTGCCGGACGCCCAGTTTGTCATCGGAGTCGCGCCGAATCTCTCTCCGGAAATCGTCGCACGTTATTTGAGCGGCCAGCCGGAACTATTGGAGCGGCTGAGCGAGTACTGGTATGAGTTCGCCCTTGAAGCTGGGACGCAGGTGCGCAGACAGGTTTCGCGCACCGCCAATGCCCTGGCGCCGCAGAGTCAGCGCAAGCTCGTGACTGTCGAAGGTCTGGTCGTTCCTGAACAGACCCTGACCGATGAGATGGAGAAACGGGATCGTATCGACCGGCAGCGCGCAAAGCCGCTGCTGCCGCCGACCGTTCTGGCGAAGGGGCTCACCTACGACGTCATGGCGCACAGCGATGTGCTCATCACCTGTTCCGGGACGGCGACGCTGGAAGCGACGATCTTTACGACTCCGATGGTCATTCTGTACCGCCTATCGAAAGTCATGGAGTTCGAAGCGCGCCTGCGTGGCCTGGACAAAAAGATCAAGTTCATTGGACTGCCCAATATTCTTGCGGATCGTCCGATCATGCCGGAACTCCTGCAGCATGCCGCAACGCCGGAGGCTCTGGCAGCGGCCGCCCTGCGCCTGCTGAACGATGTCACTGCTCGCGCTCAGGCCAGGCAGGAACTGGAAGCCGTGCGCGCCATGCTCGGCGGCCCAGGAGCGAGCGAACGCACGGCGCAGATCGTCCTGGAATTAGCAAAGAAAAAATGAAAAAATCCCCACTAGACACTCAGTCTCGCCTGCTGGCTTATATCAAACCTCATCGGCGTACGCTGGTACAGGGACTGATCTGCGCAGCCGCTACTGCTGGAATCACGACGAGCATCGCTCTGTTCATCAAACAGACGATCGACTCGATGGTCGATGGCGAGACCGGGCATCTGAACTTCATGTGCGGCGCTGTCCTGTTCGTCTTTCTGGTGAAGGGATTCTTCTCCTTCGGACAAAGCTACTATCTCTCCCTGACCGCAAATCGTCTCGCTACCTGCCTGCGTGACGATATCTATACGCATCTGCACACGCTCTCCCTGTCTTTCTTCAACCGCCGTCGCACTGGAGCCATCATGTCGATCCTGACAAACGATGTGCCGGTGCTTCAGAACGCCGCGATGAGCCTGAGGGATACCGTTTCCGCCCCGATTACGATCGTCGTCAGCTTAACCACTTTGTTCTTCGTTAGTCCGAAACTGGCTCTGATCTCTCTGGTCTTCATTCCCTGTATGGCTGCCGTCATCTCGCGCATCAGCAGGAAGATGCGCAGCATCTCCAGTCTGGTTCAGGACAAACTCTCCGATGTCACGACGATTCTGGAAGAGACCGTTGCGGGAGTGCGGATCATCAAGTCGTTCGCAACGGAAGATCACGAAGTGTCACGCTTCTCCGAGGAGAACCATCGTACCCTCCACGCCATGATGCGGGGGGTGCGCAAGACGGCGCAGCTGCGGCCCATCGTGGATTTCATCGGCGCGTTCGGCATCGCGCTCATTCTCTATCTGGGCGGCAACTATGTCGCCTATACCAACAAGGTGCAGCATCAAGAGCAGCAGAGCTGGGTCATGTCGCATCCTGGTCAGCTCGTGCCGGAAGCTGCGACGTTCGCCATTCCCGAGGGCGGAATGACGCAGGGCCAGCTGATCGCCTTCGTCTACCTGCTTAACTCGGTCGCACAGGCGGCAGGCGGCATCGGTGCGATCGCCACGACTCGAGCGCAGGCGCTCGCCTCTGCTCAGCGCATCTTCGACGACGTTCTGGATGTCGAGTCGGAGGTTCAGGAGAAGCCGGATGCGATTCAGATGCCCAAAGTCGAAGGGCACATCGTCTTTGAAAACGTCTCCTTCCGCTATGCGCCCGACAGTCCGGATGTCCTGCACAACGTCTCGTTCGAGGTCAAACCAGGCGAGGTCGTGGCCCTGGTAGGACGCAGCGGTGCGGGCAAAAGCACACTGGTCGATCTGATTCCACGCTTCTACGACCCGACAGGAGGCCGAATCCTGATCGACGGACATGATATTCGGGATGTGGCTACGGCCTCTCTGCGCCGCCAGATCGGGATCGTGCCCCAGGAGACCTGGCTGTTCGCTGGGAAACTGCGGGACAACATCGCCTACGGCAATCGCAGCGCCTCCGATGAAGAGATCCAGAGCGCAGCTTATGCTGCTAACGCCTACTTCATCGAAGGCATGGAGCAGAAGTTCGATACGATCGTCGGGGAGCGCGGTATCCGTCTCTCCGGCGGCGAACGCCAGCGCATCTCCATCGCGCGCGCCATCCTGATGAACCCCCGTCTGCTGATTCTGGACGAGGCGACCTCTTCCCTGGATGCCTCTTCGGAAGCCCTGGTGCAGGAGGCACTGGATATGCTGATGAAAGGGCGCACGACGCTTGTCATCGCACACCGCCTCTCGACGATCATCAATGCGGACCGTATCCTGGCCATGCGGGACGGAGAGGTCATCGAAGCAGGCACACATCGTGAACTCGTCGCCGCCGGCGGCTACTATGCGCAGCTCTACGAGACGCAGCTGCGCGGCTTCGACTGATAGAGGGTTCATGTCCACTTCGCCTGTCTCCTCCCCCGCTCCGGTCGAACCCGACCCGCTCGCCGCTGCCTCCGACCCGCGGGTGGCCCGCCGCGCCCGCCAGCTCGGTGGGGCTGTCTACTGCATTGCCCGCCTGGTGCTCGCGACCCTGCGTATCGTGTTCGAAAACGGGGAGCGCCTCCAGCCGTCGCAGGGTACGATCTTTGTCACATGGCACGGCCGTACTCTGATCCCCGCGCTCACGATGCGTAATCGTGGGTGGTGCGCCCTGATCTCCCTCTCACGCGACGGTGAAATACAGAACAACTTCTTTCAAAGGCTCGGCTTCCAGACAGCGCGGGGTTCGACCGGCCGGGGCGGTATTCGCGGAGCGCTGACGATGGCGCGGCGCGTCAAAGAGGGCGGGGTTCTGGTCATGACGCCGGACGGCCCACGCGGACCGACACATAAGGTACAATTAGGCGTTATCTTAATGGCGGAGAAGTCCGGCGCGCCCATCATTCCGGTCGGAATCAGCGCGAACCGACGCTGGCTGATGAAAAGCTGGGACTCTTATATGCTGCCGCAGCCGTTTGCCCAGGTCTACTTCCTGGTCGGAGAGCCGATCGCGATCCCGCCCAGCTTGAACGAGGAAAGCCGTCAGCACTACGCCGGTCTGGTCGAAACCGCCATCAACCGACTGGAATGCGAAGCCGAACGCCGCGCTGGGCATCCCGCCTATCCAGCCGAATGGCCGACGGAATAAACCGCATCAGCTGGAATTTCTTCGTGCCGGCCAAACGCAGTCTCAGGAGCTTCGATATCGTTCACTATGCGCTGTACAATCTGGGGGCGCTGACCGTGGGTTCACCGTTTATCGCGGCCTACCTCGCCCAGCGCTACGTTTCCGGAAAGTCGAGGCCAGGATGGCGGGAGCGGTGGGGAAATCTGCCGGAAGCGATTCACTGCCGCGCCGACAGCAGACGCCGCCTCTGGGTCCACGCCGTGTCGGCAGGAGAAGTCGTGGCCGCCGTGCCCATTCTGCGCGAACTCCGTCAAAGGCTGCCGAACGATGAGATCCTGCTCTCCACCATCACACCTGCCGGACACGAAATGGCGGAACAGCAGGCGCTGAAATATGTCGATGGGCTGTTCTACTTTCCTTTCGATCTGCCCTGGGTGGCCAGGCGGGTCGTCCGCCTCATCCGGCCAGCCGTATTCGTCAGTCTGGAAAGCGAGATGTGGCCGAATCTGCTCCACGAACTGAAGCGGCAGGGTGCGGTCACGGTTCTTGTGAATGGACGCATCTCGGAGAAAAATTTTAAGCGGGTGCAGGGGCGGGTCGGCGGCTGGCTGTACCGCTGGATGCTGTCGAATATGGATCGTCTCTTGATGCAGTCCAAGAAGGACGCAGAGCGTATCTGCGCACTGGGAGCGGGAAACGATGTCGTGGTGCTCGGCAACTCGAAATTCGATCAGGAGATCGCGCGGCTGAATCCGGAACAGGTGCGGGCGCTGCGCCGGGAGCTGAAACTGCCGGTCTCTGCGCCTGTTTTCGTCGCAGGCAGCACCCGCAGTCCGGAAGAGGAAGCGCAGGTTCTCAGCGCTTACAAGTCTATGCAGGCGCAGGTTCCCGAACTCTGCCTCTTGATCGCGCCGCGTCAGATCGAGCGCGCCAGCGAGCTTTCGGAGGCGATGCGGGCGGCAGGTCTGTTCCCC
>JAYTGR010000090.1:0-7324 GCA_043733205.1 Chthonomonadaceae bacterium | reverse complement strand
TGCACCGGCGCGACGAACTCCGACGCCAGCCAGTCGAGCAGTTTGGGATGGGTCGGACGTTCGCCGAGGAAGCCGAAGTTGCTGGGCGTGCGGACGATCCCCTCTCCGAAATGGTGCTGCCAGACCCGGTTGACCAGGACGCGCCCGGTGAGCGGGTGCGACGGCGAGGCGATCCACTCCGCGAGTTCCAGACGGCCGCTGCCCTGCAGCTTCGGCGGCGGAACATCCCCTGCCAGGATCGTCGGGAAGTGGCGCGGGACCAGATCTCCGAGCCGGTCGTAGCGGCCCCGAATGTGGACCTTGACATCGTGGACACCGGCATGCGGGCTCTCCGGAACACCGCCCTCCTGTACGCCGTTGGCGAACGCGATCGGCGGTGGCGGGCTCCTGCGCAGCAGGGCGAGTTCGGCGCGCAGGCCGGTCAGCGCCGCCCGGCTGTCGGCGGGCAGAACAGCCTCCTCCGCCTCGGAAGCGGGAGAGAAGGGACTGCTGGCATCCATAATCTTAAAGGCGCTCGCAAACTCCTGGGCCGCCTTCTCGACCGCAGCCGCATCGGCGGTCGGCGCGAGGGCCGCGTTCCAGGCCGCGACGGCCGGAGTGGGTATTCCGGCCGGGCGGCGGCTTCCGGCCATGTCCGTGAATCGCCAGACTCCGGGATTGCCATAGCGGTCGGCACGCGGGTTCGCGTGCAGCGGATCGTCGATCAGATCGGCGGTCAGGTTCCAGACGCGCGGGCCGTCCTTCTGCGTGATGACGAACTCGACCGTGGTCGTGTCGCAGGAGTAGTCGCCGTTCGGCAGGACGAGCAGCTGCAGCCGGTCGCCGGGTTTGACCGGGATCGTGTTCAGGTTCTGCGGCGTCTTTCCTTCGGCAAAATCCTGTCTGCCCCCGTTCGGGAAGGCGCCGGAGGCCAGTTCCACGGTCCCTGCCGCCCGCCGGTGCATGACGGCCCAGGCGATGCCGTTGCCGCACGCGGGATCGGCATCGACCGTCTTACCGGTCACCTGCATGGTTCCGGAGATCGGGCTGACCCACTCGACCGCAACGCCATCATTCGGACCAGGATGCACCGAAACCGATTTCGGCGGCAGGGTAAAGGTGAGCAGTGTATGGGCCTGTGCGGTCGTGTTGACCGTAAGGTTGGGACAGTCGGGCACGCCGCGCCACGTAGAGATGCCGGGCGTGTTCAGGACATCGCGGATGGGAGTCGTCATCAGGCGGTAGTCGGTGTTCAGGCCGAGGTAGTCCAGCCAGCTGCGCAGAGGGATCTCCTGCAGTCCCTGCGCCAGCGCGAAGTCAGCCAGTGTGCGGGTGGCCTGTCCGGCCGGGCGATGCGCATAGTTCCAGGCCGCGACGAGATAGCGCGGCGTCTGTGGCAGCATACTGCGAACGTAGGAGGCGTACTGGGCGGTCGATTCCGCCTTGATGCGGGCTTCCAGTTCCGTCGTATGCGTCGTATACTGCGCGCGCCGGTCGGCGTCGGCTTTCGTCTCCAGGGGGATACGCAGGAAGTTTTCGCCCGCACCCTTCGGCGTCAGTTTGGGCAGAATATGCGAGCTGAAGAAGATGCCTGCCAGCCCGTAGTAGTCTTTGGTGGCGATGGGGTCGAACTTATGGTCGTGGCAGCGAGCGCAGGCGACGGTCAAGCCCATAAAGCCCCGGCTCACGACATCCACCTGATCGTCGGCGATGTCGGTCAGGATCTTGTCTTTGTCGGCGTCGCCGTTGCCCCAATTGCCGAGCGCCAGCATGCCGGTCGCGATGGTGCCGGGAATGTTGAGGCTGGTGGGCGCAGGGTCCAGTCCCGCCAGTTTGGTGCCTCCGCCTTGCGCCTTGGCTTCGGGCGGCAGCAGATCGCCCGCGATCTGATTGACGACGAAGCGGTCGTACGGCAGATCCCGGTTGAAGGCGTCCACGACCCAGTCGCGGTAGCGCCAGGCCTCGCTGAAGTCGCCCTCGCTGCCCAGCCCGCGCGCGTCGGCGGAGTCGGCGTAGCGCACCACATCCAGCCAGTGCCGCCCCCAGCGCTCCCCGTAGCGCGGCGAAGCCAGCAGCCTGTCCACCAGCTTCGCGTAAGCGTTGGGGGACTTGTCGGTCAGGAACGCCTGCACCTCTTCCGGGGTCGGTGGCAGGCCGGTCAGATCGAAGGCGGCGCGCCGAATCAATGCTCTTTTCCCGGCGGGCGGCGCGGGCTTCAGACCTTTCTCCTCCAGCCGTGCCAGAATGAAAGCGTCGATCGGGTTCCGGACCCAGGCCATATTTTGCACGGTCGGGATCGCCGAACGCTTCACGGGCTGAAAAGACCAGAACTTTCGCTGCGCCGCCGTAAAGCCTCCGGAGATCGGAGCGGGCAGCGGCACGCCTCTGTTCGCAGGCCAGACCGCGCCGCGCCGCACCCACTCCGTCAGCGCCGCGATCTGCTCCGCAGGCAGCCTGCCGGTGGGCGGCATCTTGATTTTGCCTTCGTACTGCACGGCGCGCAGCAGCGCGCTCTTCCCGGCATCGCCCGCCACGACGACCGCACCGGAACTTGCGCCCTTTGCAAGGCCATCCGCCGTATCCAGCCGCAAGCCTCCGGCCTGCTGCTTCTCGCCGTGGCAGGCAGAGCACTGCTCGATCAGGACAGGCCGCACCTTCATCTCGAAAAAAACGTTATTATCCGCCGTCTCCACAGGCGCGCCCCTGCCGGCCGTTTGTCCGCCTGCAGACGAAGGCGCGACGCCGATCGGACCCAGCAGTGCCAGAGAACCGAGCCCTGCACCAAGCCATAATGAAGAGATTTTCAATGGCATTCCCTCATACCTCTGGAAACGATTGCGGAAACAGCGCTCAGCTGGAACCCGCCCCATCTGTCCCACGTTCTAACCATAGAGGCGGAAGCGGCGATTCTGCTGACGCTGCGCAGCTTTTGGAAGGTGAGTCGAAATAACGCGCGTTTGTAACAGGCAATTGTACGCCGATGCCAAACGTTCCTCCTCGGTTCTCGGCAGTGCGCTGCGGAATCCCGCGCGGACGGTATAATAGAGGAACCAGAGTATTACGAGCCAGCGATTGGGCGGGCGGCAGGACTTCGCGATGAGGCGGGCGTCACGCGGGAAAGAAAGGCAGAAAACCGTGTCGGATATGACCGAAAATAGTGTGCCGCACGTGATCATCATAGGCGCAGGGTTTGGGGGGTTGAACGCCGCTCTGGCGCTGCGCAAAGCGCCTGTGCGCGTGACGCTTATCGACCGCAACAATCATCATCTGTTTCAGCCCCTGCTGTATCAGGTGGCGACCGCAGGCCTCTCCGCCGCCGATATCGCCTATCCGATCCGCAGTGTCCTCACGAATCAGAAGAACGCCGAAGTGGTCATGGCGGAAGTGACGGGCGTCGATACCGCACAGAAGCGTGTTCTGATGCACGATCTCTCACTGCCCTACGACTACCTGATTCTGGCGACGGGCGCCACGGACAACTACTTCGGCCACGACGAGTGGGAAGTACACGCGCCCGGCCTCAAAACGATCATGCAGGCCATGGACATCCGCCGACATATTCTGCTCGCGTTCGAGGCCGCCGAACTGGAGACCGAGTTTCAGTGCCCCACGAATCAGCAGGAGCTGGAACTCGATGTGGCCCGCCGGAAAGCCTACCTCACCTTCGTGCTGGTGGGCGGCGGGCCGACTGGGGTAGAGATGGCAGGGGCGATCGCCGAACTCGCGCGTGTAGCGCTGGCCCGCGACTTCCGCCACATCGACCCGACCTCGACGCGCATCATCCTGCTGGACGCCGGACCGCGCATTCTCGCCGCTTTTCCGGAGGAGCTTTCGCGCAAGGCCCTCCTGGAACTGGAGCGGAAGGGCGTCGAGGTGCATAACAACGCCAAGGTGGAGATGGTCGATGCCGAGGGCGTCATCGTCAACGGCGAACGCATCTTTTCGAAGAACGTCATCTGGGCCGCAGGCGTAAAAGCTTCTCCCGCCTCGAAGTGGCTCGGCGTGGAGGCGGACAGAGCAGGGCGCGTGACCGTGAACCCGGATCTCTCCGTTCCCGGCCTGCCGGAAGTGTTCGTCGTCGGCGACACGGCCCATACGGAGAACAAAGGTAAACAGCTGCCCGGTGTGGCGCAGGTCGCCATTCAGTCCGGTGTCTACGCCACCAAAGTGATCAAGGCGCGCATCGCAGGCAGGCAGGAACCCGGTCCCTTCTCCTATTTCGACAAGGGCAATCTGGCGACCGTCGGGCGCTCTTTCGCCATTCTGGACTCGAACGGCATCCACATGAGCGGCTTCATCGCCTGGCTGGCCTGGCTCGGTGTGCATGTGATGTTCCTGATCGGCTACCGGAACCGCATCTCGGTCATGATGCAGTGGATCACCGCCTACCTGACCTATTCGCGTGGTGCGCGCCTCATATCGAGCGGTCAGCCAGCCCTCCCACCCGGTAACAAACAGACAGCGATGCTGCACCGCACCGGGCCGCCCGAACAGGAGCGCGCGCCTGCCCCGACGGAACAGCCGGCAGCGACGCCTGCATCGGATCGAGTCACGACTTCGTGAGCGCCCTGACTCCGATAAAATCACTGATTGTCAATGCCGACGATTTCGGCTATTCGGCCCGCGTCAACGCGGCGGTCGTGCGGGCGCATCGGGAGGGCATCCTCACCAGCGCCAGCCTCATGGCCGCAGAACCGGGCTTCGAAGAGGCTGTCGCACTGGCGCGCGCCCATTCGAAGCTCGGTGTCGGCCTGCATGTCGCCACCACTTACGATCATCCGCTGCTGCCCCCCGCCGAGATCCCCGCCCTCGTGGGCAGTGACGGCAAGTTCGGTCACGACCCGTTTCTGACCGGACTGCGCTACGCCTTTTCCCGGTCCGCCCAAACCCAGCTGCGCCGCGAAATGGAGGCGCAGTTCGCCCGTTTCGCCGCGACCGGACTGCCCTGGTCCCATGCCGACGGGCATCAGCATTTCCATCTGCACCCGGTCGTCTGGACGCACTTCCTCGATCTGTGCGAACAGTACGGCGTTCACCGGATCCGCCTGCCCCGCGAATCCCTGCGCTCCCACCGTAAAGTCTGCGGCCAGACCCCGGCGTTCAACACGGTCGCCTGTCTGTTCTTAGAGATGCTCAGCCGCCGCTGTCTGCGGATGCTAAAGGCCCGCCAGAGCCGTGGAAGCAGGCCGTTTTTCGTCTGCGATCAGGTCTATGGCAGCTACCAGACCGGCAATATGACCACAGACTACACACTCGATATTCTGGGGGAGATAACATCGCCGCACAACGAGATCTATTTCCACCCCGGCGCTCCCCACGCCCGTCTCCTGCCTCCCAGCCAGCGCCATGACGGCATCGAAGACGTCGAACTCGCCGCCCTGCTCGCTCCCGCCGTCCGCACCCGCGTCGAATCTCTCTCTCTCCAGCTCTCCACCTACGCCGACGCCGAACAACGCTGCCAACTCTGAAGAGTTTCGCTGCAATCGTTCCACCGTCTCATCACGGCCCCTATTCTGAAGCCCAACAGCGATATATATTGCCAGAGTAATAGAAGGAGATATGCAATCCTATATAGAACAGCATGAAAATTATAGAACGCATGCAAATCACCCCATGAGCGGTTTATTCAGAGAGGCAGCAGCCATTGAGTATAGAGCGCAATCTCAGTACGAGTGAGGCCGAACCGTTTGAGCGTCCCGCTTACTCCCTGCACTGGCACCGGAGTCTCGCTGAACATTCGCCTCTGCCGCTGGCCACTGCGGAAGGTGCAGCGCACATCGTGCGCTACGTCAATCCAGCCTTTTGCCGCCTTACCGAGACCAGCGGAGAAGACCTGATAGGAAAGCCCTTTCTTTTCGCTGTACCGCAGAGCGCAGAGAATGGCAGCCTTGCAGTCCTCGACAGCGTCTATCACACCGGAACGGCGGAAAGCCTGGCAGATCGACAGTATCGCCATGTGACTTCCGAATTAAGTTACTGGTCCTATACGATCTGGGCGATCCTCGATGCAAACGACCGACCGGAAGGCGTCGTGATTCAGATAACGGATACGACGCAGCAGACTCTCGCGCGCCAACGGCTCAACCTCTTCAGCCAGACGCTCCTGCTTTCCGGTCTGCACCAGCAGGAAACTGCGCTGGCAGACGAGACAGGGCTGCAGCGAACCGCACACAAAACCGATCACCGTGCCAAGAATAATCTTCAGATCATTGTGGCGCTGCTCGATATGCAGATTATGGAAAATGTCGATGCCATTTCTGTAGGGGTGCTGCAGCAGCTGCGACTGCATATCCAGACAGTCGCTTCCTTCCACGATCTTTTGGCCCATTTTGGTACGGATGCGCCCGCAGCGGGCACTCTCTCAGCCATGGCGATACTGTACAAACTGCTGCCGATGTGGCAAAAAATTATTGGGATACAGGAATTTCGATGGAGCGCCGAACCGATCGTATTGCCCGTCAAGCAGGGAATGTCGCTGGCGCTTCTCATCAATGAGCTCCTCACCAATGCGGTGAAGCACGGCGGCAATAGAGTGGAACTGCAGCTTGCGCTGCGCGAAAATTTTGTAACGCTTACCATTTCCAACGATGGGGCAGGATTTTCCTCAGAGTTCGATCCGGCCACTTCCGCCCATTTCGGATTGGAATTCGTCGAAAACGTTATTCGTCTGGAACTCAAAGGCGAGGTGACGTACGCGAACAACTCCGACGGCGCGTGTGTCACGATCACATTTCCACTGGCTGTGCCTGCTCCTCGGGACTTAGATTCCATTGCGCTCTCCACCGTTTTTGAGCCGTCACTGCTGTTAGCAACGATGCGCTCCTTTGCGGCGCTTGCAAAGACCATGCAGGACCATGCCATTATTTTGCTGGACGAATGGTCCAACATCGTAAAATGGAGTTTGGGTGCCGAGAATCTGTTCGGCTACTCGGCGTCAGAGGTGCTTGGCATGCCCCTTTCGATGCTCTATACCGTGGAAGATGTCAGCGCAGCGCACGTCACCCGCGAACTGCAGCAGACGAGGCAGAAGGGCCTTACCTCCGAGGATAGGTGGATGCAGCGCAAAGACGGGAGTCGATTCTTCGCTTCGAGTATCCTCACCGCGCTGACAGATACGGATGTGCGCGGTTTTATCAAAATCCTGCGCGATACAGCCGAGCAGAAAGAGATCCCTCAGTACCAGAACTGACGAAAGTTATATCCGTCCTCCCGCCAGGGTCATTCGGTTTTCCCTCTGTGAGTTCACATGGCACGATGGACTAAAGTCCTTCGCTAGGGGCCTGCGGCCGAAGGTCCGCCTGCGCGGACTCAAATACGGTTCTCTGGCGAAAACTGAATGACCCTG
>JAYTGR010000089.1:0-7325 GCA_043733205.1 Chthonomonadaceae bacterium | reverse complement strand
GCATAGCGCTGATTTTGGGCGCGCCGGTGACCGAGCCGCAGGGGAACAGGGCAGTGAAGAGGCCGGGCAGGGTGGTTTCAGGCGGCAGAGTGGCGGCGACGGTCGAAGTCATCTGCAGCACCGTCGGGTAGCGTTCGACCGTGAACAGCTTTTCGACCTTTACGGATCCCGTCTGGGCGATTCTGCCTAGATCGTTTCGGAGCAGATCGACGATCATAAGGTTCTCCGCGCGCTCCTTCTCCGAGGCGATCAACTCCTGTACGCGCTGCTCGTCTTCTTCGGCCCATCGGCCCCGTGGCATGGTGCCTTTCATCGGGCGGGTGACGATGCGGTCACCGGTGCGGTGGAAAAACAGTTCCGGGGAGACGGAGAGGATCCGAAAACGTCCGAGATCGAGATACGCGCTGTAGTCCGCCTGCTGCGCGGCATGCAGGCTCCGATACCAGGCGAAGTCGTCTCCGGCAAACGCCGCCCGCAGGCGCAGCGTGTGGTTGACCTGATAGCACTCCCCCTCCCCAATGGCGGCACGAATCTGCGCGATATCCTGCGCGAACTGCGCTTCGGAGAGGTTCGCCTCCCACGGTGCGAGGGTAAAGGGGCCAGAAGCGGCATCCGGCGGAGGGAATACTGGGCCTGTAAAGAGGCCGAACCAGACCAGGGGCAGCGGAGAGGCGGGGAGAACCTGCATGGCGGCATCGAAGGCAGGGGCCGCCTCATAGGAGACAAATCCGGCGGCATAGAGCCCCTGCTCGACGACAGCGGACTGCACCGCTCGTAAGGCAGGGACAACCTCTTCCACAGTGTGCGCTGTGACAATTTTAATGGGGGATGTCAATACCAGAGGCTGGAGGGACTCCTGGCCGGCAAAATCGAAACAGAGCCGGATCTCCGACGCCTCACCCTGCATGCACTATTTCCCGCTCTCCGTAAAATCGTCCTCGCAGACCCATGCCGCCTCTGTTCTCCGCTGCCAAACTATAGCACATTTGCCCCAAACGCAGGAACCGTCGCAGGAGCCCCAAGTGGGATCTCACTTTGCTGAACACTGGAGATCGAAATAGTCGGGAAGGCGGCGGCGTGAAAATCCCACCTCTCTCATAAATTTCAATTCAGACAAAGGGGAACAGTTTTAGGCCGTGCGGACGTCTGTTCTCTTGAAACAGGCCGCCATCGGCCTGAAAACTGAATAGAGGAGCAATACACATGAACCATAATCGCACTCCTTCGGTGCTGCTGACGCTGGCGCTTTCGACGCTGGCGATGCCGACACCAGCGCAGCAGAGTCCTGTCGTCCAGGCGAAGCAGGTTACGAAGAAGATCGTCAGCGCTGCCAAAAAGGGCGTGAAGGCCGCTGCTCAGACAACGCACAAAGTAGAGAAGCACCTCGCTGCCACACCTCCCTGGGAGAAATTGAAGGCCGCTTACGATTATGACAGCAGCACCGCCCCGGACGTGAAAGAGGAGCCGGTCGCGAACGATAACATGATGGTGGTCCATATTACTTTTACTGGTCCTGACGGCAAGGCGGTCAGCGGCACGTTTATGCGGCCGAAGGCGGACGGCGTCTATCCCTGCGCTCTGGTGATGCATGGACTGACCAACAACAAAGAGACTTCCATCAAGCTGTTCGGCAGCCGGCTCGTCGCCAAGGGGATCGCGATTCTGGCGCTGGACGCCCCAGGGCACGGCCATAATCAGCCGCCGAACAAGAGTTATTGGAGGGACACGATCTACACGGCGGCGGTGCATCAGGGGGTGCGCAACTATCGCCGCGCTCTCGATTATCTGACCGCGCGCCCGGACATCGACAAGGAGCGCATCGGGGCGATCGGCAACAGCATGGGTGCGATCATGAGCGCGATCACGGGCTCTGTCGACGACCGAATCAAGGCGGTATCGCTTTGCGTAGGAGGCGATCCTTTTCTGGCGGTCGCGCGGACGCGCTCTCATCCAGAGGATTACGATGTGTCGCCGAGTCTCTTTATCGCGCACTTCGCGCCGCGCCCGATCATCATGTTCAACTCCAGAACCGATCCCGTCATGGTGCTTCCTGCTGCCTATGTTCTGCAGAACGCGGCCAAGGATCCTAAGCAGGTCGTCTGGTTTTCAGGAACTCACGATGTTCCGGAACCGACCCGGCAGCGGGCGGAGGACTGGATTGCAGCCAAACTGGGAACGGGGCAGGCAGCAGCGAAAGAGGCTGCGCCCGAACCGGCGTCTCCTTAAATTCGGGCCTTTCAATGGAATCAAGGAGCAGGATCGAGTCGCCTTGGTCCTGCTTTTTTGCCGTGAGGGGAAGGAAGCGCAGCACGCCGCTGCCTGGAGACAAAAAAGAGAGTGCCGGTCTTGAGGCCGGCACTCTTCATAAGGAGATATTTTACACCTGCTCAGGATAACAGAAATGGCCGCGAAAAGCCTCTGCGATATGGCATATTTTGTCTGTTTTCCGCGCCAAATGCCTCGTCTGTGAGCGGAGCCGACTGCCGCTGGCCGACCCCGCCTCTGAAATGCCTGTCGATGGCGACAGGAGCGGACGGCGGACGCAGAGATTACTTTTTCGGCGGGGCGGCTGCCGGTGCAGAAGGCAGAGCCACCGCAGTGCCCTGCTTTGCGTCCAGCACGGTCAGTTTGAAATCGATGCGGTTCTCGCTGGCCATGATGCGCGGGTCGTACTGGTAGGGTTTTTCCGCGCGCATATCGTCGAGTCGGCGCACGAACTCGTTCAAAGGATCGGCCTTTTTGGGATCGAGTTTCACTTCTACGGGCTCTGCGCGCAGCGCGGCGACACTGATAGTGGTCTCGCCTGCAGGCGTCTTAGGGTCGAGGGTCAGGACGCCGATATAGACGTTTTTGTCGCCGCCTTCCGCAGGGAGGAGTTCGGCAACGGCCTCTTTACGGGCTTCCCGAGCGAAGACGCGCACCTTGTGTTCGGGGCCGGGCGGGCACTGCAGTCTGACCTTGATCCTGACCGGGCTTCCGGCCGGCAGGAGCGTCTGATCGACACCGGGTTCCGTCAGGGTCAGCGCTTCCGGCACGATGTCGGACTTTTTGCCTCCTGCGGCCGGGGCGAGTTTGATCGTATCCAGCCAGGCCTGCATCCCCAGCGGCTTCGTCTTATCCGTACAGGGGCCTTCCAGCCAGTAGGCGCCCGCTTTGACGCGGGCCTCTTTGAAGTCGGGGGCGCTGACCAGCAGAGTCGCTTCGCCTTTTTCGACAACGGGCTTCCTGCCTTTGGGCGCAGGCCCTTCGCCTACTGCCGTCTTGGCGGCGGCTTCACGCGCCTGCTTCGCCGTCCGATCGGGCACAGTCTTATCCGTAAGCACCGGCGCGACTGCCTGACCGATGAGCGGTACGGGCGTCCCGGTGGCGACCGATACGAACGCCGACTTGAGCGTCTGTCCGGGATTCACAACTGCGGTGCCGACGACTTTTACAGGCGCCATTGCGACATCGCCGACGGCCCGGGCGCACTGTTCCAGCAGGCCGCGCCGCGCGGAGGCGCGCAGATGGAGTGCGTTCATGGGATCCGCCGCGAGCGCATATTCGCCCTGTGCGTTGGTCTTCGTCCAGGCGACCACTTTGCCGGACGGATCCTGCAGCGCCACCGTAGCATTGGGCAGGGGTTTGCCGTCCACATCGAGTACATGCCCGTAGAGCACTCCATTGCGAAACTCTGCCGTAGAGGGCAGCGCCAGCTGCGTGGTTGTGGGAGGCTGTGTCGGCGGCGCAGTCTTGGCTGCGGCAGGCGGCACGGCCGGCGCTGCCGCCGGGGGATTCGCCTGCGGCTGTGCTGCGGGAGGCTTCTGCGGCGCTGCAGGCGGCGGCGTCTGCGGTGCCGGAGGAGGAGTCTGCGGTGCCGGAGGAGGAGTCTGCGGCGTTACGGGCGGCGGCGCCTGCGCGCCTGCCTGTGGCCCGGAAAGCGCCAGCAGGCAGATCCCAAGGGCCGGACGCATCGCGGTTCGACTGCGCACCGCAAACAGGAGAGAGAGACGATCGGATCGGGTTTTCATGCCATGAACTTTCCGGAGGGTCTTCGATAACGCGCCGGCAGACCCGTCCTCTGGAGGAACAGGCGTTGGACGGCCTGAACGCCGAATCCGTTCCCTTCAGCTTCAGGAGCGGGAATTTCCTGGCCGCAGCATCCTGCTGGCGCCCCATTCCTCGGTGAAGATGCGGAAAACGCTGTGCATGGCGATTGACACGGGCGTTCGTCCCCTGCTATACTTTAGGGGTGTTGAGGCGCAGTGCGGCGCTTCCCGTCGATCCTGTTTTTTAACCCCGGTCGCATTCGGACGGACACAATGTCGTTGCCGTCTTCTGCCAGCGTTCTTTGTCCGCCTCATCCTTGTGATCAGGCGGTGAGAGCGCTTTTTGTTTGGACAAATTCCCCACTTTCACAAGGAGACGCGCGTAACATGACGCCCAAAGACGTTATCGCTCTCGTCAAAGAGAAGGAAGCGAAAGTCGTAGACATTCGCTTCACCGACCTGTTCGGTCAGCAGCAGCACTTCTCGATTCCGGCTTCCGTCCTTGACGAGGACAAGTTCGACGAGGGACTGGCCTTCGATGGCTCCTCCATTCGCGGCTTCAAAGCCATCAACGAATCGGATATGCTGCTCATTCCCGATCCCGACACCGCCTATATCGATCCGTTCACCGATGTCGTGACCCTCAATATCGTCTGCGACATCGAAGACCCAATGACCCGCGAAGTCTACAACCGAGACCCCCGCCAGGTCGCCAAGAAGGCCGAGAAGTATCTCGCCAGCACGGGCATCGCAGACACCGCCTACTTCGGCCCCGAAGCGGAGTTTTACATCTTCAACGATGTGCGGTACGATCAGACCGCTCACTCCGGTTACTACTATGTCGACAGCGACGAAGGCATCTGGAACTCCGGGCGCGACGAGAAGCCGAACCTGGGCTACAAGATCCCCTACAAGCGCGGTTACTATCCCGTTCCCCCGAACGACAGCCTGCAGGATCTGCGCACTTACATGATGCTCAACCTCATCGAGGCCGGGATCGAAGTCGAGATGCAGCACCACGAGGTCGGCACGGCGGGCCAGTCGGAGATCGACATGAAGTTCGATACCCTGCTGACCATGGCGGACAAACTGCAGAAGTACAAATATATCATCAAGAACACCGCCTTCCAGCACGGCTATACGGTGACCTTCATGCCCAAACCGCTGTTTCAGGACAACGGCTCCGGTATGCATGTCCATCAGTCGCTCTGGAAAGACGGCAAGCCTCTCTTCTTCGACGAGAAGGGTTATGGCCAGCTGTCCGAGATGGCGACCTACTATATCGGCGGCATCCTGAAGCATGCGCCTGCGCTCCTCGCGATCTGTGCCCCGACCACCAACTCCTACCGCCGCCTGGTGCCGGGCTACGAGGCTCCGATCAATCTGGTCTACTCTGCTCGTAACCGCTCTGCCTGCGTCCGTATCCCTATGGTGAGCAAGTCGCCGAAGGCCAAGCGCATCGAGTTCCGCGCGCCCGATCCTTCTGCGAACCCCTACCTCTGTTTCGCTGCGCTGCTGATGGCCGGCCTGGACGGTATCGAGAACAAGATCATGCCGCCCCCGCCTGTCGACAAGGACCTCTACGAGATGGAGCCGGAAGAGAAGCACGACATCCAGCAGACCCCCGGAACGCTGGATGAAGCGCTCGCCGCCCTCGCTGCCGACCATGAGTTCCTGCTCAAAGGCGATGTCTTCACCAAAGACATGATCGAGACCTATATCGAGTACAAGCTCGCCAATGAGTCCAAACAGGTCGCTCTTCGTCCGCACCCGTACGAGTTCTTCCTCTACTACGACGTGTGATTTTCTCCTCTCCGTAACGTCAAATCGCCCGTCTCTTTTGCAGGAGACGGGCGATTTGCGCTGTCAGGCAGCGAGGGAATTCTATTTGCCGAGGAGATCGCGTACCTTGGCGCCGATGTCTGCCTCGCGCATCAGCGATTCACCGACGAGGATGGCATGCACGCCGGCGGCTTCCAGGGTCTCGACATCCTCGCGGGTGAAGATGCCGCTCTCGCTGACGAGCAGGCGGCTGGGATCGGGCGGCAGAGTCGGCAGCAGATCGAGCGTCACGCTCAGGGTGGTGCGGAAAGTGTGCAGGCTGCGGTTGTTGATTCCGATCAGGTCGGCCCCGGCAGCCAGCGCCTCCTGCATCTCTTCGGCATCGTGCACTTCGACGAGAGCCGCCAGATCGTATTCTGCGGCCATCCTGATAAGGCCGCGCAGATCCTGCGGGCAGAGCGCGGCCACGATCAGCAGAATGGCATCTGCGCCTGCGGCGCGGCTCTGCGGAATCTGCCACGGATCCACGATGAAATCTTTGCGCAGCAGCGGCACGGCAACCACTTCGCGAATCCGGTGCAGATACTCCAATTTGCCCTGGAAATATTTCTCATCGGTGAGTACCGAGAGGCAGGCCGCGCCATTATCCGCGTAGATTCGCGCGATTTCGACGGCATCGAAATTTTCGCGGATGACGCCTTTGGAGGGTGAGGCTTTTTTCACTTCGGCGATCAGGGCCGTTCCCTGCGCCGACGCCAGGGCAGCACGGAAGTCACGGGAAGGAGGCGCCTGCTGCAGCTGCTCCTGAAGCGCCTTCAAGGGGGTCCGCTCTTTTTGAAAGGCGACTTCGGTGCGTTTCGTCGCCAGGATCTCGGATAGAATGCTCATTTTATTTCTCTATACTCCTCAGTGAGTCTCTTCTAACGTGAGGCGGCGGGTGAAGGAGACCAGTTCCTCCAGCTTTGCGAGGGCTGCGCCGGAGGCGAGCAGGATGCGGACCTGGTGGAGGGCATCGGACCAGGAAGACGCGAGGCCGCAGACCCTGAGCGCCGCAGCAGCGTTGACGGCGACCAGGTCGCGGCGCGATCGGGCTCCCTCGTCCTGAGCGGTGCCGGTCAAAACCTCCCGAACAATGTCGGCATTGGCGCCGGCCTCGGGAGCGGGAGCCAGATGTCCGCGCAGCGGCAGCGGCCCCGTCAGTTCCAGGTCTTCCCGCGTCAGGGTATAGCTGACGATCTCGCCGGCGCGGAGTTCACTAACGGAGGTAGGGCCAAGGGTGGAGATCTCGTCCAGGCCGACCTCGCCATGCAGGATCATCGCGCTCTCACTGCCCAATTCACGCAGCGCGCCGGCGACCAGCGGGCCGAGCGCAGCGGCATAGACGCCGATGACTTGATGAGTGGCCCCGGCCGGGTTGGTCAGAGGTCCGAGCAGATTGAAGATGCTGCGCACGCCTATTTCCCGGCGGGGTCCGCTTACCTGCCGCATGGCCGGATGGTGTGCCTGGGCGAACAG
>JAYTGR010000088.1:0-7339 GCA_043733205.1 Chthonomonadaceae bacterium | reverse complement strand
CGCCGCGCGGCCTACATCGGTCAGGCATTCGGCACCGTTCTCGCCGCGCTTGCTCTGCGCTGGATGTGGGGCATGTTCGGCCCCGCCGCCCTGTCGCTCTGGGCGCTGATCGGAGCGTTTACAGCTGTGACCTGCAGCCTGACCGTGTGGCTGCGCAGCAGGCTGCCCCGTCTGCCTTTTCCTCTGATTGCAGCGGTCGCCTGGACTGGAATCGAGTATTTTCGCTCGGAGCCGATGGCCCTGAACTTCGCCTGGCTGGGCATAGGTTATCCCCTTGTAGACTCTCCTCTGCCCTGCCGGGTCGCCGCTGCGATCGGGTCGTACGGCATCGGTTTTCTGGTCATAGCCTGGTGTGCCTGGGCCGCGGCCGGCCGAAGTCTCCCCTTCCTCGCCCTGCGGCTGGTTCCGCTGCTCCTGCTGCTGCTGCCGTTCCCTGCGACATCCCCTGTACCCGATCCGGCCCATGCGTTTCAGGCCCGTCTGGTTCAGGCCAATTCGGAGGACGACGAAAGCCTTTTCCGCCTCTCACGCCTTCCTGCGGATTCCGGCATACAGCTGATCGTCTGGCCGGAATACAGTTATGTCAGCGATCCACGCTCCAATAAAAAGCTCTGGCAGCAGCTCCGCACACTGCCTCAGGACAACCGCTGCAGTTTCCTCTTCGGCGCGAAAGACCAGTTCGATCCGAAAGACGATACGCGCTTTCGGAACACTGCCTTTCTGCTCGATCCGCAGGGCGACGTCGTCGGCTGGCATGTCAAGAACCATACCGTGCATTTCATCAAGGACGGTGTGGCCGGTACGGACGCCCATGTCTTTCAGACCGCTTTCGGCAAATTGGGCGTGGGAATCTGTTTCGACATGGACTATCCGGACGTGGCGCGACGGCTGGTGAACAATGGGGCGGAGAGCCTCGTCGTGCCGAGCGACAACCCATTGGAATGGGGACCCGTGCAGCATGCCCAGCACAAGCAGCTCTTTCAGATGCGGGCGGCGGAGTGCGGACGCTGGCTGGCCACCACCGATGTCGCCGGGAGCACCTTCCTCGTCGCCCCCAACGGCCGGATCGTACAGAGCGTACAGACCACCGATGCGGTCTCCCTGGACGTCACCGTAGGCCGCAGCCAGGAACGCAGTCTCTTCCTGCGCGGCGGCTGGCGCTTCGGACAAATCTGCCTGACGCTGCTGGTTTTCTGTTTTTTCTGGGCTGCATGCCCCGTCAGGTTTCGCGGTTAAGGCTGCCTGACGGTAAGCGGGAGGGGCGTGGAGAAACGCTCCAGCTGAACGGTCGGGCTGTGGCTGACGAGGGCGAGGAGAACAATCGGGAAGGTGCCAAGGCGGGCGGTGGGAACGGCCTTGAGTTCCAGTTCGGCATCGTTCTGACTGGGCTGGAGAATCACATCGGCGACGGTCACGCCATCCGGCAGTCCCAGGGCGCGAAGGGTGATCGGTTTGTTCGTGACGACGCGGCGGTCGATATGAACGGGGATTTTAACGCTGCCGTTTGGGGAGAGGGTGAGCTGTTTGGCGGTCGTCGTCAGACTCATTTCGGCGGGAGGGCCGACGGCGAGCAGGCGGAGTTCGGGAGGAGCGGGAACGACGCGCCGCGCACCGCCCTGCCAGACCCAGTCGGAGACAGCGGCCAGGGGCTGCGTCATGGTCTGCCCGCCGATCTGAGCGGTCCCGACAATCTGGAGCGGGAAAGCATCGAGGGGCGCACCAGGCAGCGCCGAGAGGACCAGCAGGCCGCGTACAGACCCGGCAGGGACGACAGCGGGGGCAGCGGTGACGCCGGCCGGCAGGTTCGCCGCCGTAAGGGTCACCGGGCCGTCGAACCGGTCGCGCGCGACATTGACCTCCAGCGCCAGCGAATCGCCCTGCCCGACGACGCGCCCGCGTGTCTCCACCGTCAGTGTGAAACCGGGGGGAGGGGGAGGCAGAATGAGCAGACGATAGACCAGTTCCGGCGCGGAGCGGCCGGTCGAATCGCGCAGCCGCAGCAGGTAGTCCGCCGCCGCCGGGGCGGTGAAGTCGAGATGCGAATCGCGGCCGTTCGTGTCGTCGTTTTCCAGGAGCGTTTTGCCGTTCGTGTCCAGCAGCGTAAGCGTCGGATCGGCCTGACTGCCGACCGCCTGACACTGCACGTCGATCAGGAGGCGCTGTCCGGCGGCGGCATGGAAACGATAGAAGTCCGTATCGCTGTCGGGGCTGCCGTCCGTTCGCCAGAACTGCCCGCTGACAACGCAGGGCACGGGCACGGCTGCTGCCTGGGCAGGAGTGTCGTTAGGCTCCTTCTCCAGGAGGGTGGGCAGACCGCTCCCGCTGTAGTAGAGCGGCAGCGCATTGCTGATCGGCCTGCCGGGCGTACTCGGCGTGTGGAGAGAAGGCGCGATAACGCCGGCTGTCGGCTGGTCCGGCGCGGCCATCGTCGCGGGGACGTTGACTCCGATCAGCTTTACGATCGTCGGCTGACCGATGACGATACTGGCCGGAAACAGGGCGCGCAGGAGAGGCAGAGAGCCCATGCTGAGGCGATAGGGATAGTTCGGACCGCCTGCCCCCACGGAGCTGCTTAATGTCAGGCTGTAGCGTCCGCTTTTGGCCGGGACGAACTGAAGGAGAGAGTCGGGGCCGATGTCGTCGTCGTTGGAGGCGACTTCGCGCCCGGCAGCGTCCCGGAGAGTGAGCAGCGAGTCGAGCGGCGAATCCACTGCGGCGGCCTGAACCACGGCCACAAACGTCTGGCCTGCCTGCAGATCGAAGCCGAAGGTATTCCGGTCCCCGGCTGTCAGAATATGCCCATTGACGGCGGTCGGCAGAGTGACCGCCTGTTCGGGCGCGGCAGAGGCCGCCTGCGCCTCGGCCTGCGGGATCTCCCAGCCGACGATCCATTTCCGGGCATTGCTGATGCCGGCGGGAGAGACGATGCGCAGGGTGCAGATACCGGGAACACTGCCTTTCGGCGCCGTAATGTCGGCCACGACCGGCGGATTTCCGTCGCTGTCTAAGGTGGGGGCAGGCAGGGAAGCCGGATCGGGCGGGATGATTTTCGCTGTCAGCCCGGGCGTACTGAAAACGAGGGCGCTGGCACCGCGCAGGCTCGCCCCGGTGATAACGACGCGCGTGGTCGTACCGGCATTCCCGCCCAGCGGATAGATCGCGCCGATTTCCAGAGGGTGCCTCTGTGCATTGGCAGTGGACGCAAATGGAGACAGTGTGAGGAGCGCGGTACAGGCGATCAGGCACAAAAGAGGCAGGCGGAATCTGCGCGGCATCGCATTCATGACGCGGTGGGCCGGGCCGAAAAATAGGGCAGATGAAGCAGAAACGGAAGTCATTGTCGTAGGTTCCTCGGGGGCGCTGCTCTGCGCGACAGCAGACACGCTTTGAGTTCCACATCGCTTTCACGCCTGCGGCCATTATAAGCGGTTCCTGCCGGAGTGTCAAGTCCTCTTCCTTTACCAAAGACAGGCCGCTCCTTCAGGAGCGGCAATTGACAATGGTACACTAAAGTGGTATGATAATCCAGCAGCAGACAAGGCTGGATTTTCACTCTGGGACGGCTTTTTACCCTCTCCCAGAATTGGAGGCATCGCACCTATGCGAATGGATAAATTGACGATCAAGGCGCAGGAAGCGGTTCAGCAGGCCCAGACGCTGGCCGAACGCAATCAGAATGTGCAGATCGATGTCGAGCATCTGCTGTCAGCGCTGCTGCAGCAGGCCGAGGGCGTGACCCTGCCCCTGCTGCAGAAGCTCGGCGTCAATGCCGGGCTCCTGGCCCAGCAGATCGATGCCGAACTCGCACGATTCCCGAAAATCCAGGGGTCGGCGGAGGTCGGAGGCAGTTTCACGCCGCGTATGCGCAGCGTGTTCAATACCGCCTTTGCCGAAGCCGAACGGATGAAGGACGAGTATGTCAGCACCGAACATCTGCTGCTCGGGATCGTCGCCGACACGCAGGGCGCGGCGGGCCGCCTGCTGAAATCGCAGGGAGTCACCCCCGAAAACGCACTGCAGGCCCTCGTGACCGTGCGCGGCGGACAGCGGGTGACCGACCAAAACCCGGAAGAGAAGTTCCGCGCACTGGAAAAATACGGGCGCGACCTGACGGAAGCCGCCCGCAAACAGAAGCTCGACCCGGTCATCGGGCGCGATGAAGAGATCCGGCGCGTGATCCAGGTGCTGTCGCGCCGCACCAAAAACAATCCCGTGTTGATCGGCGAACCCGGCGTCGGGAAGACCGCCATTGTCGAAGGGCTGGCCCAGCGAATCGTCGAAGGCGACGTTCCCGAGGGGCTGAAAGAGAAGCGCGTTGTCGGTCTGGACCTTGGCGCACTCGTCGCAGGAGCCAAATTCCGCGGCGAGTTCGAAGAGCGCCTCAAAGCGGTGCTCAAAGAGATCACCGACACCGATGGGCAGGTGATCCTGTTCATCGACGAGATGCACACCCTCATCGGCGCGGGCGCCGCCGAAGGCGCGATGGACGCCTCGAACCTGCTCAAACCGATGCTGGCGCGCGGCGAACTGCGCTGCGTCGGCGCGACCACGCTGGATGAGTACCGCAAACATATCGAAAAAGACGCGGCCCTCGAACGCCGCTTTCAGCCTGTCTATGTCGGGGAGCCGAGCGTCGAAGATACGATCGGGATCCTGCGTGGCCTGAAAGAGAAGTACGAGGTGCATCACGGCATCCGCATCACCGACAGCGCGCTGGTCGCTGCCGCCGTGCTCTCCAGCCGCTACATCGCCGACCGGTTCCTGCCCGACAAGGCCATCGACCTGATGGACGAGGCGGCCTCCCGCCTGCGCATCGAGATCGACTCTATGCCTGTCGAGATCGACACCGTGGAGCGCCGCATCCGTCAGCTGGAGATCGAGCGCGTGGCTCTGCAGAAAGAGACCGACTCCGCTGGCAAAGAGCGCCTCGCCAGGATAGAGCAGGAGCTCAGCGAACTGCGCGAAAACAGCAGCCAGCTCCGCGCCCGCTGGGAGAACGAAAAGGCGGTCATCGAGAAGAGCCGCACGACTAAGAAAGAGATCGAACAGACCCGTCTCGACGCCGAAGCAGCGGAGCGTATCGGCGATCTCGGCAAAGCGGCGGAGCTGCGCTACGGCAAAATGCACGAGCTGCTGAAACGTCAGGAAGAGGAGCAGCAGGAACTCGTTACGATGCAGGGCGATGGGAAACCCATGCTGCAGGAAGAGGTCACGGCGGACGACATCGCCGAGATCGTCGGGAAGTGGACCGGCATTCCTGTCAGCCGCCTGCTCGAAGGCGAGATGCAGAAACTGCTGCACATGGAAGATAGGCTGCATGCCCGCCTGATCGGGCAGGAAGAGGCGGTCCTGGCGGTCTCCAACGCTGTACGCCGTTCGCGCTCCGGCCTCTCCGATCCCAATCGGCCCATCGGATCGTTCCTTTTCCTGGGGCCGACCGGCGTCGGCAAGACCGAACTCGCCCGGGCGCTCGCCGAATTTCTGTTCGACGACGAGCGCGCGATGGTCCGCATCGACATGAGCGAGTATATGGAGAAGCACGCCGTCTCCCGCCTGATCGGCGCGCCTCCCGGCTATGTCGGCTACGACGAAGGCGGGCAGCTGACCGAAGCGGTGCGGCGCCGGCCCTACAGTGTGCTGCTGCTCGATGAGGTCGAAAAAGCGCATCCGGACGTCTTCAACATCCTGCTGCAGCTGCTCGACGACGGCCGTCTGACCGATGGACAGGGCCGCACTGTGGACTTTCGGAACACGGTCGTCATCATGACCTCCAATATTGGCAGTCATGTCATTCAGGAGATGGCGCAGACCGATCCGGTCGGCATGAAGCAGCGGGTGATGGAGGCTGTACAGACACATTTCCGGCCTGAGTTCCTGAACCGCATCGATGAGATCCTGCTCTTCCGCAGTCTCTCCCTGGAGCAGATCAAGTATATCGTGGATATCCAGATCGGCCAGCTGCGCAAACGTCTTGCGGAGCGTAAGCTGACGCTGACACTCACGGCTGCTGCAAAAGAGGCGATCGCCCTCGCGGGCTACGATCCGATCTATGGAGCGCGCCCGCTCAAACGCGCGATCCAGCGCCTGATCGCGGACCCGCTCTCCCAGCGGCTCCTCTCCGGCGACTTCCGCGAAGGCGAACACATCGAAGTCGATGCCGATGAAGAAGGCCGTCTGCTCTTCCGAAAACAGGAGAATGTGCATTAAACGGGAGTGCAGAATGGTTCGCGGTTTATGCACCCATAAAGCCGCCGTCAAAAGCTCTCAGGAGCTTTTGACGGCGGCCTTATGGGTCAGCTGATCCCTGCTGGTTTCTAACGCGAATGCTTTTTGGAATAGTGATGCGCGATCACTGCAGCGCCGACCCCTGTAGCTATCGGGTGGCGATGGAAGACGCCGTGCTTGCTGTGCTTGGCCAGCGCGTAGGCTCCTACGCCCGCTCCCGCCGTAGTCGCAGTCGGGTGGCGATGCATCCAGCTCTTATGCGGCTTCTGAGTCTGCGCCTGCGCCGACACCGAGAGAACGCCGGGCAGAGCGAGCGTACAGGCCAGTGCAAAGGCGACAAGGCCTTTGCGCGCGATGCTATTTAAATGGGACATGGTTTGCTCCTTGATTCGAGAGGATCAATTTGTTACCCTCTGTGCAAGGACGCGGAGAAGAGAGCGATTGTTCCCGCATTCTGCGAGGACCGAACGGGCTGAGACTGCGGTGCAAAGAGGCTGTCCTGCGGCTGGAAAATGCCGAAAATGAAACGTCCCGATACGTCCGCCGTATATCAGATTCGGAGCGGTGGCCGAGTGCGTCGCCGCAGAGAGGGGAACAGAGATGCGGAGGAAACAGATAGGATCCATGGGCGTCCTGCTGCTGACAGGACTGCTGGCAGGCTGCAGCAGCCAGGATGCGAAAAACCTGGGCCAGGATACGGCGGCGCTGGCGAAAGACACGGGGCAGGCGCTGGGCAGCGCGACACTGGCCGGAAAGGTCAACTCGGTTTTGTCGCTGCGCAAAGGGGTCGATATGAGCGGCCTGCATATCGAAGCGGCGGACAGCACCGTAACGATCAGCGGGCATGTGCGCAACAGTGAGGAGAAACAGCGTGTTCTCAATACGGTGGACGGCATCCGAGGAGTAGATAAGATCGTCTCCAAAGACCTGCGCGTTCAGCCCTGACACCTCTGTGTCGATGAGAAACGAGGGGGAGCATTGGTGAGGATCCCATAAGGCGGCGAAGCTGCGCATTTATGGGAAGAGGAGTTCCCCGTTCCCATAGCGAACTAGCAGGACAGTTTGAAGACCTGTATCGTCGGGATTAGGATGAAAAATCTCGGGAGGGGAAAAC
>JAYTGR010000087.1:0-7343 GCA_043733205.1 Chthonomonadaceae bacterium | reverse complement strand
CCCGCCGAACTTCACGCGTTTCTCGCCGACACCGGCCCCAGCGCCTACGAAAAAGTAGTGGATCGCCTGCTCGCTTCGCCGCATTATGGGGAGCGGTGGGCGCGGCACTGGCTCGATCTTGTCCGGTATGCGGAAACGGACGGACACGAGTGGGACATCGAAAAAGCCGGCGCGTACCAGTATCGGGACTATCTGATCCGCGCTTTCAACGCCGACATCCCCTACCATCAGTTTGTGACCGAGCAGATCGCAGGAGACCTGCTGCCGCATCCGCGTCTGAACCCGCAGGCGCAGTTCAACGAGTCGGCGCTGGGCACCGGTTTCTTCTGGCTGGGCGCCGGCAAACACGCGCCGGTAGATCTGTGCGACGATGAGGCCGAACGGATCGACAATCAGATCGATGTGCTGGGCAAGGCGTTTCTGGGCGTAGGCATCGGCTGCGCCCGCTGCCACGACCATAAGTTCGACGCGATCTCCACGCAGGACTACTATGCGCTCTATGGCTTCCTGAAAAGCACCCGCCTGCAGTGGTCCTCTGTCGGCGCACCGCTCACGCCGGAACTGCTCCTGGACCTTCGTGCGGTCCAGGAGCGAACCCAGCAGACGCTGCGGCAGGAAGCTGCTCTGCTGCTGCGGCAGGCGGCGGACCCGTCTCAGCCGGATTGGACCGCCCGTCTGCAGGCAGCGCACACAGGCCGGGATCCGCTCTATCCGATCGCAGTTTTGAGTGAGGCAGGGCCGCGGCAGTCTCCCGAAGCCTTCACGCGCGCCCGCCAGGAGCTGCTGCGGCAGCTGCAGGGGGAGCTGGAACTGCAGGAAAGAGAGAACCATAAAACTCTCTGGCTGGCGGGGTTCGGGGCGAACGGGTACAAACCCTGGTCGGTCAGTGGAGAGGCGTTCGGCAGCGGCCCGACGACCGCGCTCTCCGCGCGTCTGGAGGGCGATAAAGAGGCGCAGGTTCACGGCGTCTTTGCGCCGGGTGTCGCCCGCAGCGACGGCCTGACGGACAGACTGCCGGGCACGCTGCGCTCTCCCACTTTCACGCTCACCCGGCCCAATATTCTCTACCATGTCGCCGGTAAAAAAGCTCATATTCGGCTCATTTTAGAGGGCTATCAGCGGCTCCGGGATCCGCTGTACGGGCGATTGGAGATGGAGATCGACAGTCCTGATCGTCTCACCTGGATGGTGCAGGATGTCCACGACTGGGTCGGCCATCGCGCCTATATCGAGATCGACGAGAAGGGCGGCGGCTATGCCGCGCTGGATCGCGTCGGATTCACTGCGGGGGGACCGCCTCCCGACGCCGTCGATCCAGCGGTCGTGCGTCTGCTCGACGATCCAAGCCTGACGTCGCTCGATGCCGTTCTGCGAAAGGTCAGCGCGCTGTTTCAGCAGACGGCTGCGCAGGCAGATGCGGCCCCTGCACCCGCAGAGCGGCCGTCGGTAGAAGCGCTGCTGGGCTGGGCGCTGCAGACCCGCGCCCTGCCGAAGTCCGACGCGGTGCGCCTCGCGGATATGGTGCGGCAGAGCACGGCATTGGAAGCGCGCGTCACGTCGGTGCAGCCTGGACTGGCCGCCGCAGACGGCGATGGCGTGAATGAGCCGGTGCATATCCGTGGCAGCTATAAGACGCCGGGGCCTGTCGTGCCGCGCCGCTTTCTGGAGGTGTGCGATCGCGCCCCGGCTCTGGGCTCCGAGGCAGGCAGCGGCCGTCTGCAGCTGGCGCAGCGCGTGACGGCCTCTTCCAATCCTCTCCTGGCGCGTGTCCTGGTCAATCGTCTGTGGCAGCACCATTTCGGGGAGGGGATCGTCCGCACTCCCGACGATTTCGGGGTGATGGGCGAGCGTCCCACGCATCCGGAACTGCTCGACTATCTGGCCTCGGAGTTCGTACGGCAGGGCGGATCGCTCAAAAAGATGCACCGCCTGATGGTCCTCAGCGCCGCCTATCGGATGGCAAGCACCCCCGATCCCAGGGCAGAGACCGCCGACCCGCAGGACCGCCTCCTGCACCGGATGCCGGTCCGACGCTTGGAGGCCGAATGCATTCGCGACGGCATTCTCGCCGTCTCCGGCAGGCTGAACCCCAAACTCTACGGTCCGCCGGTCATGCCCAACCTGAACGCCTTCACTCCGGGGCGCGGCGCGGCCCCATCCGGCCCTCTGGACGGCGACGGTCGGCGCACGATCTATCTGAGTGTGCGCCGCAACTTCCTGATCCCGCTGCTGCTCGCCTTCGACTATCCGGTCCCGGTCACCACGCAGGGCCGCCGCTCCGTCTCCAGCGTGCCTTCGCAGGCGCTGACTCTGCTCAACAATCCTTTCGTCGTAGCCGAAGCCCAGGAATGGGCAAAACACACCCTGGCAGAACCCGGCAGCCCCGATCGGCGCATCGACCGTATGTACGAAACCGCCTTCGGCCGTCCGCCCAAACCCTCGGAACGCGATGCCGCCCGCGCCTTCCTGACCGCGCAGGCACAAGAGTACGGCACACCCGACGATCTCCGAGCCTGGAGCGACCTCTGCCACGTCCTCTTCAACGTCAAAGAGTTCATCTTCCTGCACTAAATGTGGTCTGGTAAGATGGGAGTAAGTTATGCACTGCAGAAAATTTCGGAATGCGCCCTTGTCGCGGCGGGAGATGCTGGCGGCGTGCGGCAATGGGTTCGGCGCGGTCGCGCTGGCTGCGCTGTTGGGAGACGAGGCACACGCCGACACAAAAGCTGCGGTGAATCCGATGGCTCCTCATCCCGGTCATTTTCCTGCGAAAACGAAGAGCGTCATTTTCCTGTTTATGGATGGCGGGGCATCGCATATCGACACGTTCGATCCCAAGCCGCGTCTCACCAAAGAGCACGGTCAGCCGTATCAGGGGACCATTCAGCCTTCGCAGTTCATGTCGCGCGGCAATGTGCTGAAGTCGCCGTGGGATTTTAAGAACTATGGGCAGAGCGGCATTCCCGTCAGCGATCTGTTTCCGCATGTCGGGACGTGTGTCGATGACCTTACGGTGATCCGCTCGATGTTTTCCGACCATCCCGAGCACACCAACGCCAACTTCTTTCTGCACTCCGGTTCCGGGATGCAGGGCCGGCCGAGCATGGGCGCGTGGGCCACGTACGGGCTCGGCAGCGTCTGCCAGAACCTGCCCGGTTTCATCGTCCTGAACAGCGGGATGATCCCGCCCGGCGGCGTGGACTGCTTCACCAACGGTTTTCTGCCCGCCACGTTCCAGGGCTCGCTGTTTCGGGAAGGAGCGCAGCCGATCGCCGATGTCCAGCGCACTGAGCCGAGCGTGCGCGCACAGCAGGCCAAGATCGACCTGATGCATCGGCTCGATCAGGCCGCGATGGGAACGGCGGCGGCGGACGACCGGGTGGAGGCATCGATCCTCAACTACGAACTGGCTTTCCGCATGCAGGCCGCTGTCCCCGACCTGATGGATCTGAAGGGCGAGACCGAGGCGACCCGCAGCCTCTATGGCCTGGACGAGAAGCACACGCAGATCTACGGCCAGCAGTGTCTGATCGCCCGCAGACTGGTCGAGCGCGGAGTGCGCTTCATCGAGCTGCTCTGCCCGAGCACCGGCGGCGACCGCTGGGATCAGCACAGCAATCTGCGCGAAGGCCATCAGAACAACGCTGTGGCGATCGACAAGCCCATTGCCGGACTGCTGAAAGATCTCAAAGCGCGCGGCCTCCTGGATACGACGCTGGTGGTCTGGGCAGGCGAGTTCGGGCGGACCCCGATGGCGCAGGGCAGCGATGGCCGCGACCACAATCCCTACGGGTTCTCGATCTGGATGGCGGGCGGCGGCGTCAAAGGCGGCAAAATCTACGGTGCAACCGACGACTATGGCTACCATGCAATCGAAAATCGGGTCAGCATCCACGATCTTCACGCCACCATGCTCCATCTGCTCGGCGTAGATCACAAGCGCCTGACCTACCGCTACAGCGGCCGCGACATGCGCCTCACCGACGTCTACGGCGAAGTCATCCACGATATTCTCACCTAAACCCCGTCCCCTTCCCTGATGCGGGAGTGAATCGAACCTGTTTCCTCGGCCTCCTGCTCTTTTGGCTGATGCGTTTGCTTCGCTCACGCTCCTAACCCCCAGCCCCTTCCCTGAAAGGTCGCCCTTCGGGCAGTCCAAATTCATCGCTTCCGCGCGATGAATTTCGTTCGCTGCGCTCACAGGGAAGGGGTGTCCAGTCCGTTCACGACCTCGTTGTGTCTGGTTGTGTCTGCTTGTGTGTGCGCTTGCTTCCTGAACACCGTTATAATGCGATGGGGTCGGTGCGTGTTGGGGCACCCCTTCCCGTTTCGGGACAGGGGCCGGGGGTTAGGTAACGCTTTGACGACCCTGCCCGTCTAAAGTGCCGGAACGAGACGGTCGTCGCTTTTGGCCGGTGGGGCCGAAAGAAAAGGAGTGTTATCATGCGTTACTCTGTGCTCGCCTGTGCCGGCCTGGCGCTGTGCGTCGGGCTGGGGAATGCGCCGGGGCTGGCGCAGCAACGGAGCGGCCCGTCGGTTTTTGTCTCCGCAATCGGACGCCACGGGAAGGATGCGAAGAAGGACTCGAAGTCGGAGTTTACGGTTTCTCCGGTGGAGACGCGCCTGCTGGGACAGCGCAGCTGGCTGCGCGGCGGGCCTGCGGGCCTGCGCGTCATCGTTTTGGACCACCAGACGGGCAGGCCGTTACGGGCGCATGTCACGCTGACGCTGACACGCCAGGAAAACGGCAAACCCGGCCCCGCGCAGCCCCTCTACACCGGGACGACCAACGGTCTCGGCACGCTCGACGCCGGATTTACCGCCCCTGCCTCCGACCCCGGCACGTATCAGCTCCATGTCGAGGTGAAGTCGCCGCTCGGTGAGGACACCGTCGTGGAGCAGATCCAGCTGGCGGAATCGGTGCAGGTGCTGCTGACCTCCGACAAACCCCTCTATCAGCCCGGCCAGACCATCCATATTCGCTCGCTCGCCCTCGATATGGCGACCAGGAAGGCCCTCGGCGATCAGCCTGTCACCTTCGAGGTGGAGGATGCGCGGGGCAACAAAGTCTTCAAGAAGCGCGACAAGCTGACCGCCTTCGGACTGGCCAGCGCCGATTTCGTGCTGGCCGACGAGGTGAACATGGGCACGTTCACACTGCGGGCCGTTCTGCCGCAGGGGCAGACGGAGAAGAAGATCACGGTCGAGCGGTATGTCCTGCCGAAGTTCAAACTCGCCGTCACCACCGACAAGCCCTACTATCTGCCTGGAGAAGAGGTGCGCGGCACCGTCAAAGCCAGCTACTTCTTCGGCAAGCCCGTCGCGGACGGCAAAGTCACGCTGACGGTCAGCACGCTCGACATCGGCGTGACGAAATTGACCGAACTGAACGGCACGACCAGCGCCATCGGAGCCTATACTTTCCGGTATACGCTGCCCAGCAGCTTTGTCGGGCAGTCGTTCGAGCAGGGCAAAGGGGTCGTGGAGTTCGCAGCGACGCTCAAAGATACGGCGGACCACAAGCAGGAGTCGCACCTGAGCGTCCCGGTCGTGAAAGACCCGATCTCTCTGGTCGTCGTGCAGGAGCATCGCGGTCTCGTGCCGAACGTCGCAAACCGCATCTATATCGCTGCCGCCACGCCGGACGGGACGCCGCTCAAGGGCGCACCTATCGATGTGACCTTCACGCAGGCAGGCACGCCTGCTCCGCAGCAGGGAGCGCCCGCGAATGCGGCTCCGAGCGCTAAGCTGCCCACTGCGAAGACGCTGAAAACCGATGATATGGGCCTGGCTGTCTGCGAATTCACGCCGGGCACCGAGCCAGTCGTGCTGAATGTGACTGCGACGGACGACAAAGGCCGCAAGGCCACGAATGCGCAGACGCTGCAGTTTGCCGCCCATCAGGATGGGCTGATCCTGCGCACGGACAAGACGCTGGCGAAGGTCGGGGACCGTCTCAATCTGGCCGCGCTCTGCTCTGTGAAAGGCGGCACGCTCTACCTCGATGTCATCCGGAACAAGCAGACCATTCTGACCCGCGCAGAGACGCTGAACGGCAGTGAAAGCCACTTCACGCTGCCGCTTACCCACGATATGGTCGGGACGCTGGAGATCCACGCCTACAAGATCCTGCCCACCGAGGAGATCCTCCGGGATACCCGCACCCTCCTCATCTCCCCTGCCGACGATCTCGACATCAAGATCACCGCCGACAAACAGGAGTACAAGCCGGGCGGCGATGCGATCCTCAAGTTCTCCGTACTGGATCAGCAGCATCGGCCCGTGCAGGCCGCGCTCGGTCTGGCGATGGTGGACGAGAGCGTCTTCGCGCTCTCCGAACTTCAGCCTGGTCTGGAGAAGATCTACTTCATGCTCGAAAAGGAGCTGATGGAGCCGAAGTACGAGATTCATGGCCTGCGTCCGACCGGTCTGCTGCAGCCCAATCCCGGCCCGCTCCCCCTTCGGCGGGATGTCGAACGGCAGCGGGCGGCCGCCATGCTGCTCTGCGCCGTGCCGCGCAAAGCCGATTTCGAGATTCAGGTCGATACCTACCAGCAGCGGTTCGAGCAGGTGCGCATCAAAGTGATGAATAGGATGATGCTGGCACAGCAGAAAATCTGGAACGCGGTCGTGCAATATCAGGCGGACACGAAAACTCAATTGGCCGCCGCCGATTCGCTCATGAAGCTGGTCGAGAAGGGCTATCTCAAAGAGGCCGATCTGCTCGATCCCTGGGGGCATTTCTACAAATCCGACCTGAACGGGCAGACGGGATACTCCGCCTACACTCTGCTGGACTCCGCAGGCCCGGACGGCAGGTGGGGCACGGCCGACGACATCGCCGGAGTCACACAGTACGGCTGGAATGGCCAGCGTTTTGGGCGTCGAGGCGGCATGGCCGCAAACAGGGCGATGCAGTTCGGCATGGGAGGAGCACAGGGTTTCGGCGGCGGCGATGCCTTGGGAGGGAGGATGGCAATGCCGGCAGGAGCCGCATTGAAGGATGCCAGGGCCGACTTGCTGCCCGAAGGCATTCGGAGCATGCTGGCGTTCTCGAATGACGGTTCCCTGCTCGCTAAAGACGATAAGGCCAGCGCGAAATCGGAGGCCGGGGGGAGCAGCGCTCCGCGCGTTCGCGAGTACTTCCCGGAGACCCTGTACTGGAACCCGATGCTGCTCACCGACGCCAAAGGGCAGGCGGAAATCCGCATGCCGATGGCGGACTCGATCACGACCTGGCGGCTGAGCGCGATGGCGAACAGCATGAACGGGCAGCTCGGCAGTGCGACCAGCGGCGTCAAAGTCTTTCAGGACTTCTTCGTGGACATCGACCTGCCGCTCTC
>JAYTGR010000086.1:0-2630 GCA_043733205.1 Chthonomonadaceae bacterium | reverse complement strand
CTATAGTGTCTGCCGATCAGTTGAAAAAACTGATCACAGGATTTATCGACTGACGGCAATGTCTGATTTCTAGCGGTAGTGTCGCAAAATCACGGATTTGACCACAGGCAGTGGCAAATATGCCTGTGTAGTAACGAAGATTCCGGATGCATGGGTTGATTAGGATCGCTGCACAGGGTATGCTTCCGCTTGTACAGAGCATCCCCCAAACCGAGCTATGTACGCTGAAAACGCTTAAAGTGACATTGTGCCTGGAACCGCGAAGGAATCGACGCGATATAGGTATAATGTGGAGGCAACGCGACGGACCTGCTCAATTTAAGATTTCCGTGGCATCGTTTGCGTACAAAAAACTAATTCGCTCTCCCTGCGAATTTCGGACTGCACTGGCCTCACAGCACAGTGCAGTCCTGTGGAGTGAGAAAGCATCATGCCTGAAACGCGCCCGCCCACCGACCCCGTGGATACTTCGCCGTTCGCCCCGAATCAGCCGGAGTCCAACACCGTGGTGAAAAGCCTGCGGCGGCTGGTCTTCGGCAATCCGATCTCCAGTCAGAACGCCGAGCATACCCTGCTGCCCAAAGTGCTCGCTCTGCCTGTTTTCGCCTCGGATGCGATCTCCTCGGTGGCCTATGCCACCCAGCAGATCATTCTGGCGCTGGGCGCGGCCGGCCTCTATACGATGGAGCATCGGGACGAATACACGCACTACACGATGCTTATCACCGGGATGATCGTCGGTCTGCTCATCATTGTCGTGCTCTCGTACTGGCAGACTATCTTCGGCTATCCCAGCGGCGGCGGATCCTACATCGTCTCGAAAGACAACCTCGGCGTCATACCAGGGCTGATCGCCGCCGCTGCGCTGCTCATCGACTACGTCCTTACGGTCTCCGTCTCTATTGCTTCCGGAGTCCAGAACCTGGGAGGCATCCCGCTTCCCCACGGTCTCGGGTGGCTGCATTTCGATCACCTCGTCGTCTGGTGTCTGTTCTTTATCGCCCTGCTGACTCTGGCCAACCTGCGCGGCCTCAAAGAGTCCGGCGCTCTCTTCGCCGTCTTTACCTACGGCTTTGTCATCATGTGTTACGTGATGATCGCGATCGGCCTCTTCGGCCCGCTCTTCGGCTGGCGTCCGCACACCCAGTATATCAACGAAGCGTGGGGGCCGGGCAAAGCCGGCGAGGCGCTGGGACTGGTCGTGCTGGCGCGGGCCTTCGCGCAGGGCTGCTCCGCCATGACAGGCACCGAGGCGGTCAGCAACGGCATCCCCGCTTTCCAGAAGCCGAAATCCCGCAACGCGGCGCTGACCCTGATCGCGATGGGAATCATTCTGGGCACCATCTTCCTCGGCGTCTCCGCCCTGGCGATGAAGCTGCATGTCGTCTATTGGGAGTACAAGGGACAGACCGCCAACGCGGTCATCGACCAGATATCGGGCGCCATTTTCGGCAAGACAGGCACCTGGGCGCTCGGCTACTATCTGACGCAGTTCTTCACCGCCGCTATTCTCGTCCTCGCCGCCAACACGAGTTACGCCGACTTCCCCCGTCTCTCCTCGATCCTGGCGCGCGACCGCTTCCTGCCGAAGCAGTTCGCCAACCTGGGCGATAAGCTGGTCTTCAACAACGGGATCCTTGTCCTGGGCGTTTTTGCCGCGATTCTGATCGTGGCGAAGAACGGCAGCGTGGACCTTCTGATCCCACTCTATGCCATCGGCGTGTTCCTGGCATTCACCCTGTCGCAGAGCGGCATGGTGCGTCACTGGTTCAACCTGCGACACACGGAGAAAGGCTGGCAGATCAAGGCGGCCATCAATGGAATCGGTGCCGTCGCCACCTTCGCCGTCCTGATCGACATTGCCGTGGAGAAGTTTCTCGAAGGCGCCTGGACGGTCATGGTGCTGATCGTCTTCATGGTGCTGGTCTTCCGCAAGATCTACAAACACTATGCCGAAGTCGCGGAAGAGCTGAAGATGGTGCATTACACGCCCCCGGACGCGGTGTTCGGCAACACCGTCCTGGTGCTGGTGCCCTCGCTGCATCGCGGCGTCATGCCCGCGCTGGAGTATGCGCGCTCGCTCTCTCCCGACTGCCGCGCCGTCCATATCTCGACCGATCCCGAAAAGACGCCGATGCTGAAAGAGCGCTGGGAGCGCTGGGGCAAAGACGTGCCGCTCGTCATTCTCGACTCGCCGTTCCGGGAACTGATCACGCCGGTCATGCGCTATCTCGACGCGGTGCAGAAAGAGCGCAGCAACCATATCGTGACCGTCGTGGTGCCGGAGTATGTTCCGACGAAATGGTGGCACAGCATCCTGCACGGCCAGTCCGGCCTGCGTCTGAAATTCGCCCTGCTGGATCGCAACGATGTCGTCGTGGCCAATGTGCGCTACTATCTGCACAAACAGGATATGCTGCCTCTGGACGCGATGTCGGAGGAGGAAGCGGCTGTCACCGGTCATGGCGAACACGCGCATACCCACACTCCTCCTTCTGGAACGGAGCCGAAAGAATGATTATCGAGACTGCGGAGGATGTCGTCCGGCTGTCCGGCTCTCTGCACAAAAACCAGTGGCTGACGATCAAAGCCGCCGCGAATCTGCTGCTGAACGATCATCCCAAGGGCAT
>JAYTGR010000085.1:0-7371 GCA_043733205.1 Chthonomonadaceae bacterium | reverse complement strand
GTACAGCGCCTGCCCCAGGCTCTGCCGTGCGGACGTCTCGGTGGCGCCAGCAGCGATCTCCTGCGCCAGTGCGACCGCACGGGCAAGCGCATCTGCAGCCCGGGGATAGTCGGCTACATTCAGCAGTGCGTTGCCCAGCCGCAGCTGCGCTGCCGCCTGCGCAGCACGATCCCCCACCTGAGCGGCGAGCGACAGGATCCGCTCACAGGTGGCGGCCAGCGCGCGATAGTCCGGCGGACCTTCCTGTGCGGCGGCAAGCTCCTGCAGGAAGCGCAGGCCCTCGTTCAGGCGAGCGGCGAATTCCTGGGGTGGAGGCAGGATGGGCAGAGCGGGAGACGGAGGGACAGGCGCAGAGGCCGGAGCCTCCTCGGGCTCGGACGTCTCCGCTGTGGTGTAGAAGGAGGCAAGCGAAACGCCGCACTCGACCGCGATCTGCTGCAGGCGATCGGGCTGTGCAAGTGTCGTTCCGGAAAGATACTGGTAGATAAGCGCCCGCGAGCAGCCGATACGGCCTGCCAGCTCTTCGATCGAGAGTCCAGCCCGTTCCACCGCCCGCTGAATACGCTGTCCCTGTTCCCGTCTGCCCTGTTTTGTGGAAAGATCCATTCCGCGTCGTACTGTCACGCGCCTTCGTGGGGGGAAGGGGGTTGACTGCGATAAAAAGAATAGAGGCCGCGCGCCTTTCTATGTGTGAGATAATAGCACATCGATGCCTGCACGTCAAGTCCCCACCGAGAAAATTACAGGCAGACTAGAAAAACCGTCTGCCGGGCACAGAACGCCCCTGGAAAGCTCTCTTCTCAAAGACAGCCGTAACTCCGTTCGCCCTCCATCGTCAAACCGGTTGCATGTTCCTTCCTTTCGTGGGCACATGCTGTGTCTTTGCGGCCGGGAGCCAGGCGGCTGGGCTGGATCGAAGGCTGGTCCGTGCCAAAATAGTTCAGCCCCATGAACATTTCATGGGGCTGATTCGTATCGTAAGGATAGAACTCATAAGCGCTGTGGCGTTGACCGCTGCACCCGAAGACAAAGGAAACCGATGGCGACGCGTTCCGCCTCAGAAGAAAATTCCGCAGCTGCGGTCCTGTACGATCCTTCCGACAGCAGCGTGGATCTGGTATGGATGGAACGCACGCTGACTGCGGTCATGCGGCGGCTGATGGATACGGAGAATCTGGACATGCCTCTGCTGCAGCTGCCCCTGGCGCAGATGCGGCTGGCCCAGGCTCTCTATGGAGACACGGAGACCGCTGTATCCTCCCGTACTGGGGAGACGATGGGCCGGCTTAGCGAACGGCTCCATGTGCGGCAGAACGCGCTGACGCAGGCCGCCGATCGGCTGGTCAATCACGGTCTGGCAGAGCGGCTGAGTGACCCGACAGACCGGCGTATCGTGCGTCTGCGCCTCACTGTGACCGGGGAAGCCTGGGTGCGGGAGCGCCGCATGCGCCGCCGCGCGCGTTACGAACATCTCTGGAAGCTGCTCGACCCGCAGGAAAGGGCCGAGTTCCTCCAGGCCGTGCGGGTGCTGGAAGCGGCGGGCAGCCGTCTGCCCTCCGGCAGCATACAGCAGACCAGCCCGGTCCTCGATAATCGTCCTGACAATCGTCTTGATATTCATTCCGAACTGCCGACGGTAGAAGAGACGCTCTCTCGTTTTACCGACGGCGAGGCTGTAATCGACAGCGGCCTCTAAGAAGCGAACCGTTCTAAGGAGAGACCTATGGCATCCATTCCGTCGCCCGCTGCGACAGTGGCAAAGCGCAAAGTGAAACGCGCATCCCGCACCCTCCCTGTCCTGATCACGCTGGCCGTGGCAGGCGCCGCAGGCTGGTGGGGCTGGACAAAAACACACCCCGCCGATGATCCGACCGCTAAAATGCTGACGGATACCGTTAAAAAGGGTGATCTCGTCGAGACCGTCACCGCGACCGGCAGCGTCACCGCGCAGACCGGCGCGCAGGTCAAGATCGGTTCGCAGATCACAGGCACCATCAAACGGCTCTATGCCGATGTCGGCAGCCATGTGACCGCTGGCCAGATGATCGCGGAGCTGGACCTGCCCGACATGAAAGCGCAGATGCAGCAGGCCCAGGCCGGAGTGAGGCAGGCCCAGCAGCGTATGCTGGAGCAGGAGACTGGGCTCGGAATGCAGCAAAACCAGAGTTCGAGCGCTGTTGCCGATGCGAGAGCAGCCCTGCGAAGCGCCCAGGCACGCCTCGATTCGGCAATGGCGGCTTCCAGTCTGCAGAATGTTCAGACGCCCAGCGATATTCGCCGCGCGCAGACCACGCTCGATTCGGCGCAGTCCGCCCTCAGATCCGCCCAATCGAGTTACGCGCAGGTCAAAGCCAGTTACGACCTGCAGATCGCGAACGCGAAAGACACCCTGACGCAGGCCACCGCCACCGCCAGGAATTCCGCCATCAACCTGAAACGCCAGCAGGGACTGCTGGACAAAGGATTTGTGGCATCGAGTATTGTGGAGTCTGCCGACGTCGCCAACACGGTAGCGCAGTCCCAGGTCAATTCGGCGCATCAGAATATCTCCCTGGTGCAGGAGAAGGTCAAAGCGGACCTGCAGTCCGCACAGGATCAGGAAGCTCAGGCGCAGTCGTCTGTCGAAGCCGCGCAGGCAGGGCTCGTTGCGGCACAGGCGGGAACCTACTCCAACAAGGCCAAAAGCGCCGACGTCGATACCGCGCGCGCCCAGGTGAAGCAGGCGGAGGCCAGTCTGCGACTGGCGCTCGGCAACACCACGCAGGACGTCATCAAAAAGCAGTCGATCGCGGAGAGCGCCGATGCCCTCTCCATCGCGGAGCATCAAGTCGACTACTACAAAGCGCAGCTCGACAAGACGCTGATCCGGTCGCCGATTTCCGGCACCGTTCTGCAGCTGGCCTCCCAGCAGGGGGAGACCCTGGCAGCAGGGCTCAGCGCCCCGACCCTTATCATTGTCGCCGACCTCAACCGCCTGCAGGTAGACGCCTTCGTCGATGAAACCGACATAGGCAAAATCAAGGTCGGGCAGCCCGTCGACGTGCGTGTCGATGCCTTTTCCAAAAAAGGTTTCCCCGGCAAGGTCACGAAAGTCGCCTCCGGCTCGACCATTCAGCAGGGCGTCATCACCTACGATGTCACGATCGGCATCCAGGACCCCAGACATCAGCTGAAACCGGACATGACTGCCAGCGTCGTCATTCAGACCGGCAAACGGGAGGGTGTGCTGCTGGTGCCTTCCGAGGCGGTCAAAGTCAGCACACGCGGTTCGACCGTCAGTGTTATCAAAACGGTAGACGGTAAGAAAACCGCCGCTCCCCAAAAGGTCAAAACCGGCGGCAGCGACGGGCAGTTCGTCGAAATCCGCGATGGCCTGAAGGAGGGCGACACCATCGTCCTAGCCGGCATGGATGCAGGGGGTAAGAAACCGGGTGGCCCGCAGTCACCGTTCGGTCCCAGCGGCGGACGCGGCGGAAGATAGAGGACAAACATGCAGACCGCTTCACCCGCGCAGTCCCTGCTCTGCCTGCGCGACATTCATAAGACCTACGTGATGGGAGATCAGGTCGTCCAGGCGCTGGATGGCCTGGACCTCGACATCTCTGCGGGCGAGTTCGTTGCCATCATGGGGCCGTCCGGTTCCGGAAAATCGACGCTGATGCATATCGTCGGCTGCCTGGATGGGCCGACCTCCGGCTCTTATCTGTTCGACGGTGTCGAAGTCGCCGATATGGACGAGTACGAACTGGCGCGTATCCGCAATCAGAAGATCGGCTTCGTGTTTCAGGGCTTCAACCTGCTCGCCCGCACCACCGCTCTGGAGAATGTCGAACTCCCGATGCTCTACGGCAAGCGCAAAGATCGGCGGGAGCGCGCGATCTTTGCGCTGGAGCGGGTCGGGCTCGGTGACCGCCTCGATCACCGTCCCAACGAACTTTCCGGCGGTCAGCAGCAGCGCGTCGCCATTGCCCGCGCACTGGCCTCCGAACCGCGGCTGATCCTGGCAGACGAACCGACCGGGAACCTCGCCAGCCTGCAGAGCGAAGAGATCATGCAGATCTTTCAGGAGCTGAACGCAGAGGGCAGCACCATCGTCATGGTCACCCATGAACCGGACATAGGCCAGCACTGCAAGAGGCTGGTTCATATCAAGGACGGTGTCGTGTTGGACGATGAACCGGTGGAAAACCGACTTTTCGCTAAGGATGTTCTCGTCGAGATGGCGATCGAGCGGGAGCGTGAACTTGTCGCCAAAGCCGCGCGAAACGCCAGCGCAGGCAGACTGCAGGAAGTGGGAGGATTGACGAAGTGAATCTCTTTGAAAGCCTGCGCGTCTCTCTGCGCGGGCTCGTCAGTAACAAGATGCGTTCGGCGCTGACTATGCTCGGCATCATTATCGGGGTTGCAGTCGTTATTCTCGTGGTTGCTATCGGACAGGGCGCGACCAAACAGGTGACGGATACCGTCAACTCGCTCGGCACCAATCTGCTCACCATTTTTCCAGGCCAAAGCCATATCCGTATCAATGCCGCTACGGCGTCCGGAGCCAAGGGCGGCACGAACAGTATGACCCTGGCGGACGCGCGGCTGATCGCCGACAACTTCAAAAAGACGGTGGATGCGGTCGCGCCACAGGTGCGGGACAACGTGCAGATCCGTCTGAACGGCACGGATTCCACGACGAACCTCACCGGCTCTACTCTGGACTATCCGTACGTCAACAATGTCGAGGTGGATCGTGGGCGCTACTTTACCCAGGAAGAGATGGACGGCAGTCAGAAGGTATGCGTTGCCGGTGCCACTATCGCCGACAAACTGACAGGCGACCCCAAATCGGATCTGACCGGTCAGACGATCGCCATCAACCGTCAGAGTTTCAAGATCGTGGGCATGCTGACGCCCAAAGGGGCGGGAGCGTGGGGCCAGGATCAGGACGATGTGGTGCTTGTCCCGATCACCACTGCCATGCGGCGTATTCTGAACCGCCGCTTCATCAACTTCATGAGCCTGCGCTGCGTCAGTCCCCAAATGATGCCGCTTGCGCAGGAGCAGGTCGCCACATTTCTGCGCAACCGTCATCACCTGACGCCTCCTTTCCCGGACAACGACGACTTCAATATCCGCAGTCAGACCGACCTGATGGAGCGGCAGCAGAGCGTTACGACGACGATGACCTCTCTGCTCTCTATCGTGGCTGTGATCTCTCTGATCGTCGGCGGCATCGGGATCATGAACATCATGCTGGTTTCGGTCACCGAACGTACCCGCGAGATCGGCATCCGCAAAGCCATAGGCGCGACCCCACGTGACATTCTGATGCAGTTTCTGATCGAGTCCGCCATTCTGTCTCTGCTCGGAGGCATCATCGGAATCTTCGTGGGGATCGGCGGCTCGATGCTGCTGGCGACGATAGGCGGCTGGAACACGATCGTGAGCACCACGGCGATCGTCGCGGCCGTCGTGGTGTCGGCAGGGGTTGGGATCTTCTTCGGTATCTATCCTGCCAGCAAAGCGGCGGCCCTGCATCCTATCGAGGCGCTGCGCTATGAGTGAACCGTTGGGAGAGGACAGTGCCGCCTCTCCCTCCCCTGCCCCTTACCGTACCGAGGCGATGACACAGAGCGAAGTCGATGCGGCGATCGCATCGGCTCCCGCTATCAAAAAGCGCGGCCCTCTCTACGCCCTCACGTTCCGCAACTTCCGGCTCTTCTTTTTTGGCCAGCTGGTTTCGGTGGCTGGAACCTGGATGCAGACGGTCGCGCAGCAGTGGCTTGTCTGGGAGCTGACGCACTCTCCGCGCTGGCTCGGCATCATTTCAGGAGCCAGCGCGATTCCCTATGTCGTCTTTGCGCTGCACGGCGGCGAGGTCGCGGATCGCTTTCCCCGCCGTAACGTGCTGGTCTGGACGCAGGTGCTCGCCATGCTGCTGGCCTTTGCGCTGGCTGTGCTCGCCTCCAACCGCCTGATTCCCATTCAGCCGTGGCATATCGCCCTGCTCGCCGGACTGAGCGGTATCGTAAACGCATACAATATGCCCGCCCAGCAGGCGTTCGTCACGGATATGGTGGAGCGCGAAGCGCTCTCCAACGCCATCGCCCTGAACTCCCTGCGTTTCAACCTGGCCCGGTTCATCGGCCCGATCCTCGCCGGCGTGGTGCTCGTTAAGACGAACGCCTCGGTCTGCTTCTTCCTGAACGGTCTCAGCTTCCTGGCCGTGATCGTCTCCCTCCTGATGATGCGTCTGCCTGCCTTCGTTCGCCGGGATCGCGCCGATTCCATTTGGGGAGGTTTCACGTATATCCGGGACACTCCGCGCGTTCTGAGACTCGTGCTGCTGATCGGGGCCGGCAGCATCTTCGCCTGGTCGGTCTCCACGCTCTACCCGATGCTGGCAGACCAGTTTCACAGGGGCGCAAGCGGCTACAGCCTGTTAACCGGCGTCAACGGCGTCGGCGCGGCGCTCGGCGGGGTGGCTCTGACGCTCTGGGGAGATCGCCTGCCGCGCCGTTACGCGGTCTATGGCGGGGCTGTGATGTTCTGCATCTCGCTCGTTCTGCTTTCGATCACCCGCTCCTTTCCCCTGGCGCTCGCTGTCCTTATCTGGAGCGGGTTTGCCATGATCGTCTTCGCGATCACGGCGCAGACACGCGTTCAGGAGGATGTTCCGGACGATCTGCGCGGGCGCGTCATGGCGGTCTACTCGCTGGTCTTCCAGGGTCTCATGCCGATAGGCGGCCTGGAGATCGGTTTTTTGGCCGGTCGTCTGGGAGGCCAGGAGGCGATCCGCATCAATGCGCTGTGCTGCCTTGTCATCACTCTCAGCCTCTTTACCTGGAGCCAACTCTCCCTTCGTTCCGCCCCGCCCCTGCCTTCCCGCTGAACGCTTCTCAATCCGAGCAATTTTCGATAAATCCGTTTCCGAATCGGCGTTCGTCCAAATGAGTGAGAAGTTGTGTAGCCTGCCCCCGCTTCCGGCTGTTTTCTCGGATGCCGCAGACAGAGACACTATCCGTCTGCCGTCTCCATGTCTCTTCTCTCTGTGGCCCATACAAGCCCTGTGCAGAAGCGATGAGCGCTGCCTTCCCGCCGCGTGGAAATCTTCTGCCCACGCGAAAAGGCTGTTTTTGAGAAGCCGCCCAGCGTGCTTTCGCGTATACTGCCGATGCAGGGGAATACCATGAAGATGAAGCCCAAAATACCGAAATGTGCGCCGGATGTGCGCCTCGATGCCCCGGCGGAGATCAGTATGGAATCGAGCGGCTTCATACTGCTCTGTAGTTTAGCGTTTTCATCGTAGAGGAGACGGCTGCTCTGAATTCGTATAGAGAAAGATAACTTCTCGACAAAGGAGGTATCTCTCATGAACGCATT